>JAZGGE010000043.1:0-13307 GCA_036480195.1 Methylococcales bacterium | reverse complement strand
ACTGCTTCCCCGAACGGCGATTCCAGTGTTTCTAATTGTGGTATATCGATTACCTTTGACGCGAAATACCAGGCATCATTTGTTTCTGATACCAACCGCGCATTTTTACGAGGTCGTGACAACCATCTCGTATCGAATAAGCCACTACGTTCACCCTCTTTTAATAAAAGCGATCGGTCAACATTGTATATGGCGACTTGAATGACATCAGGAAAGGCGAGTAAATTTCTTACTGCCATTTGTGCGTTCTCGCTGGCTCCGACCAGCAAAGCCAGTTTGGCTTCTGAAGCGAATTTGTTGGTTAGCTGATAACCCTGTTTTTTATATTGTTCCTCAGCGTCTTTGCTGGCTACCCAGGAGTTAACTATTGAGGAAACTAAGGCAAGTATGAGGCTGCCGACCACAAACGTAGTCGTTAGTTGCCTGCTGTATTTCAGCTTAGTAAAGCTAGACCAAGGCATATTCATGGTCAACGCCTTGGAAAGGTCAAATCAAAAGACCTCAGTTGCTGCTTATTGAAGCGAATCCCCAAATGCTTGGCGGTTCGGGTATTAACAGCAACTTTTAGCGACCTTAGTAAACTAATATCGGAAGTTTCAGGCTTTTCCTTTACTCGTTGTTTTTGAGCTAACGTGGCGAGTTCTTTCCCCATCGCCACATTGTTTGGATACATAGAAAACAAAGCGCCTCGCTTGGCGTGAACCAGGCTATTTGAAAAAACAATGAGACTTTTCTCCCAACTTCTTTTGAGTATCTCCGGTAAAACAACATCGGAATTCAACGTGGTGGCATCCTGAACCAACCAGAGTGCCTGGGTTGCAGGATCAACATCCTCCAGCATCTGTTGATACTGCAAGGTAGCATCTTTTAGATCCGTTGCTGGATGGCGTGATAAAGTCAATCGCTGCGAGTTAGCGGACTCTTGTGCCGCATTAATTAACAGCGCATTGTTTGCAGGATTGTAAACAACCAGGATTTCAGAAATATGAGGAGCGAACTTTAATAACTGTGAAAACAACAGCTCAGGATCCGGAAGCAGCATAATTCCCGAATAGTTTTTCTCTATGGTTTCAAGTGATCTAGGTAATACTGCACCCAATACAATGGGTATTTCGACGGTAAGTTTCTCGACGGCTTCTACTCCGCGAGCTCCCAACGCCAAAATCACTTTGTTCCTCTTTTCTATAACATAACCCGTTAGATCGTCCATATCTGACTCGCTTGCAAGCATATAGAGATCGATTTCCTCGCCGGAGCCTTGTTCTATCCCTTTGATAATCGCTTGAAATATTTGATTGTAGGGCTTCCGCAGCTGGGGATAGACCACACCTAAATCTGCTCCCTGGGCGAAACCGGAAACCGCCAGCAAAAGCAAAGAACAACAGTAAAAAGTCCGTTTCCAAGTTTTCTTCACTTATGCGATTCTCTCAATCCGCCAGTTGATAGGGTTTTCAAGTATTCGTCAATCAAAATCGTTATTGCAACTCGAAACGTATTTCGCCGTAAATACTCCGACCAGCTAGGGGTAGATCGTAGGGTATAAAACTACCGGTAGAGCCCGTAACATCGGAAAAAGGGCTGGGTTCGTGAGCGTTTTCATCGAGCAAATTCCGTAGCGACAGCGAAAAACCCCAGTGTTCCGCAATTTTTTCCCTACGCAGCGTTAAATCAACGATTACGTAGTCACCTACTTGAGGGCGCGGATCCGCGGGACTGCGTTTTCTATATGCCACCCAATTCGCTTCCATGTCTAGATTCCAGTGCGGAAGAAATGCCCAGTCCGTCCGGGTATAAATTTGATGGGTAGGCGCCATACCCACATGATCATTTACAGTATTATCACGGGAGTTTTGGAACGCATAGTTGACATGAAGACCCAGAGAACTACTGACTTTCCAGCTAGCAGCCAGTTCAAATCCGTACCCCTCTCGATTGCCGCTATTGGTTGCTTTTGAAACACTACCATCAGTATTAGTTGAAGCTTGATCTCCAAATCTGAGAACTTCATCCATATGATACCAATAGAGATTTAATTCTGAACGAATCGAATCATTAGGGGAATAATCGAAAGCGAGTTCAACCCAGTCAACCGTTTCCGGATCCAAGTCTGAATTACCTTCCACCACCGGATTATTTCTAAGCTTTTGCTCCTGAAAGGACGGTGGCCTGAATGCCCGACCGTATAACAATTTTGATGTCAAACTGTAAGTCGTTTGCCAAACGAGAGCTACCCGGGGATTAAACGTTGCGCCAAAGTCGGAATAGTGATCAAACCTAAATCCCGCAGTTAATGTCCAATCCCGGATGAAATTCCATTCGTTCTGTAGAAAAAAATAACTTACCGTTCTATCGGTTTCTTGGATAAAAGCATCGGATCCAGTTACGGAGACCAGCCCATCATCGCGCGGTACGGGTCGCCGGATTCCGGTTACAGGATCAGGCGCAATCTTAAAGTTTTTTAGCTCTTTCACCTTAAATAAGTCTTCAAGACGAAATCCCACTCCGCCACGAAGCTTATGGGCACTGAAACCTGAATAAAGACCCGATAGTTCTAGCCGGTAATGCCGTTCCGAAACATCGGGGTTTCCCTGCACACCATTTGGAAAAGTGCCAATAAACGCTCCTGGCGGAAATAAAACCAGATCTGAACGATCGGATATACTTAAAAAACTAAATTGCCCCTTCAATGTCCAATCTTCAATTAAGTCATCAGTTTCGTAAGTTAAGTCGGCATTAAATCGATCACTGTCTCCCCTACCCACTGGATCTAGCGCGTCGTTGCCACCAGCACCGACACCACCGTCCTTACGTCCCTGATAACCCGCACGAAATCTCCACTCATCCTTGGCTAGATCCAAACGCGTATCAATACGCTGTCCCCGCAAACTGACAGGGCCTGGTGCAAGAGATGCGCTGGTTCCAAAGGCTCCATCGAAAAAACTCTGTGCATCCTTTACAATGTGTTCTTTGTGACCTTCCTGTTCATCATATTCAAATGAAACGGCAATATCCCAACCTTTCCAGGTATGTCCAGCTAATAGCCAACCTGCCTTATCGTCGAAACTACCATAGCGGGCTCCCGCCTCAATACCGTTAATATCTTTTGATGTCTTGGTAATAATATTGATGACACCGGCAAAAGCATCTGCCCCATAGAGTGCCGATCCTGGTCCCCGTATGACTTCAACGCGAGCGATGTTGTTGACCTGCATTCCACCCCAGACAAGCCCCCGGCTTCCTGTAAACACTTCGGTCACAGGAATTCCGTTGACCAACATCAAGACCTGAGGATTAAATTTTGAAGTGATCCCCCTGATCTGGTATATGGAGTTATATCCAATAGGCGAAACCGAAACATGGAGCCCGGGAACAGTTTCCAACACCTCATCCAGATCAGTAGCCCCTATTTTCTTAATCTGAGCCGCGGTAATAACTGTTGTCGCTGAAGGTGCACGGGAAACCGCCTGTAAATTACCCGTGGCAATGGTCACAAACTCCTCACCACCATAGGCTAACATCAATTCTTCTTCATCCTGCTCACCCCACTGGGCCCAGGAACTGTTCGATAACACGTTTATGCCGAGCAGAACTATAATAGCTATTTCCGCTATCTTTCTGTAGCTCCCCTGTGAGTAATTCACCATAGTCCTTTTATCCCTAAAATACATCCGTTCACTGTTTCCAGTTTACAGCATATGATTCTTCAAATAATCTTATAATCTGTGAAGCGTTCTTGAATCAGCACTTTTGTAACCGAATCCTTTACTATACCTCTCGCGTTCAAGGATACCCCTTTTATAGCACGTCTTTTTTTGCAAATGGCGTCGTTGCAAAGCCTTCCAATAGCCTGCTATTGCTGCGCCTTTGCGCCTAGCCCTTCACAAAAACTGACGCATTCTAAACGGAGTATTCTCAAACGCGAAAGGTATATATGAAAACCTAACGCTACTCACCAGCTACGCGGCCCAGGCCCCTGGTATTGAATAGTTTCGCATCGCAGGGGAAAAAATGTTGCTTCAGGAGAATCTACTGCGTCAATATAACAAGGTATAATACCTGCGGAAAACGAGGGTAGAAGCATAGAGTAGTACTCTCTTGCTGAAAGTCCCTGGTCGGCGCTAAGGGCAGCAGAAACAGCGGCGATATTCATTTGCAGCCGCCACCGGCCTTGCTTCAGAACCTCCTCGACTGCAAAAGCCAACTTGATATGGACTCCATCCGCCAAACTTAATTGCCTGGCAATTGCCATGACCGGCTCAATACGTTCATCGTTGCGGCTCAATGGACGACCATAGCCGTATATGCCGCGGTGTATTTTTAATTCCGTTGTTACCAGATCCTCCAATTTTTGGCCTTGTTCGACATTTTGTGCGGTTCGGATAAGAAAATCAATAGTTCTGAGTGCTGCCCGAAATCCATAGATAGTTGCTTCACTCACCGCAATGGCCCCACTAGTACCCAGCGCCGCAGTACTTTTCGCGGTTCCAGCCAAAGCTGCAATCCGATTATTCCATAACCGTGGATCTGGATAGCTTACCGACAACATCCATAGCTTTTCAAATAACTCCAGTTGCTCATCACTGAACTCTCGCCCAGTAACACCGAAAGCAAGGAGCCCCATCCATGATTTGTTTTTCAGATCTTTAAACAAATCCTTGCCACGATAAACAACACGCTCACCAGGGAAAAAAGCACCCAGGCCAGTAGTCCAATGATCTTCCGCCTGAAGTAGTGGCTCGTTATTCTTCATAGTGTATTCTCCTCGTTCTGGAGTGGATCATCAGTCAAAACAACACCATTATGGAAAAAAGGATACTTACGCCATCCATTCTGTTTTTGCTCTAATGCATGGACAGCCGCACCGGGAAGTCTAAGCAACAGATAAAGCATTTCTGCCTGATCTGCGTTAAAACCCAAATCAAAAATAGCTGCTGCGGCGACCCCTGGTAGTGCAAGTGGTTTTTTAGCGATCAATTCGAGCTGTTTTCGATACTCTTTTAAAAAACCAAGGGCATTGTCATTGCAAAGACTCGCCAAATAATCGAGACACTGTCGAACCGGTTTTGTACAATCGATGCCGTGGGGATCGAACCCTGCTGGGTGTTCCATCATGGGCCATATATCCAGATCCTCATTTCGACTTTGCCCGGCAAGAACCTTTTGCCACACTTCAAGATCAGTTCCGCACCGTTCCCACCATTGAACAGCATAAAAGATTTCCCGACTCCCCCCGAGCCCCCCTGCCCCCACGGCTAACGCCGCCATTAAGCTTGCCGCACTGGTAGAACCGCCGACCCCACCATTCATCGCCGCACGTACACTTTGATCTCGAGGTCCTGGATTTGCTAACACAAGCGCTAAAGCATCCAATAATTGAGACTGTCTTTCCGAAGGCCGCTCACCAGCGAACAATAGATAGAGGTAGTCTGACCAACTTGCTTTTCGCAACACGTCGCCAAAAACATCATACCCGTAGCAGTAACAGACCGATGCCGCAAATGGGTTATTCGATTCAGGAACCTCTTCCCATATTTTGCTGCGTATTCGTTCCCGTTGATCCTTTGTTTCGCTCATTTAAAACTCCTTTACGCAGCTTTCTTGCCGCATCCAATAACTTTATTCGCATCCCAATGGGTGGCACTTCTGCTGGGTCGATATGAACATCTAACAGGGTGGGGCCATTGCGATGACAAATGGCTTCAATATCCAACCCCGCAAAATCAGCGGGTGACTCTATGGTAAACGCGGATATGCCCATGGCTTCCGCCATTTTTTGATAGTCGACCTTGGGCAGCTGGTATGCGATCTGCTCCGCATTAGCAAGACTTTGCCCATGTTTCACCATGCCGAGTGCTTCATCGTTCAAAATAACGTAAATCACTGTGAGCTTTTCCATTAAGGCGACCGTAATTTCCTGACCGTTCATCAAATAACTACCATCCCCAGTAATACAAACGACCGGGCATTTCGGATTTGCGAGAGCAGTTCCCACTGCGGCACCAATCGCCCATCCCATGGAGGCAAAATCCACACAGACTCTATAGGTGCTTGTTTCAGCAACGTTACGAACTGATGTCCTGCGTCCAGACTTAAGAAAGTCTTCACGCTGAACATTTCTGCGATTAAGCATTCTTCTGTCCATGGGATGCAAATAGTGAATCGACCACGCACAACTATTGCCGGTATCCGCCAGAAATCGTGTTGCAGGAGGAAAGCGGCTGCCTAATTCACGCATTAACCGTTGTGGTTTTATCGGAATATTCTCACTGGTATATTTTTCCGATTCCAGATGGGTACAGTTCGGGGAAATACGACTCTCATTCGTTAGTTGGCTATTGAGGTAAGTAACTACAGAGTTTTGGCTGGCTATTGTTTTTTCGGCAGTCTGCTTCGGATTCGCCTTGTTCAACCGTTCAATCAACCAAAGGCAGATACTTTCAATCGAGCCAATAACGTGCATCTTAGCCATGGGAGAATAATCAAAGTGTTTTTCAACCGCATCGACATGGACCAAACGATCGTTCATCAATGCCTTTTCATCCCAACCACCACTGGCCCATTCGGAAAAATTGGTTCCAATAGCCAACACCAGATCAACATCCAGATCCCGGAGCACATCTCGCGCACTTTCGTGTCCGGCAAACCCAAAAACCCCTCGATACAAGGGATGAAACGCGCTGATCAACCCCTTCCCATCAGCCGACGTTACAATCTTTGCATTAAGCAGGTTTGCCAATTCAAGAACCGTGGTAGCAACACCACTGCAGCCAGCTCCCACGACAATCACGATCTTTCTGGCTTTCTCAATTTCTGCCAACAATTCCGGTAGAGCATGATGGTCGACCAAAGATTCGCTTTTCAACAATGGCTTTAAATCGATCTCTAGTTTCCTTCCCTTGAAGGGCGTAGACAAAATATCCATTGGAATCGATAAATGCACAGGCCCACGCGGGAATCGATAGGCTGTCATCAACGCGGCAATCAGCTTTTGCTCTAGTTGCGCCGGGTGGGAAATCAGAGAATTGTATCGGGTACAATGCTGAAACATACCCACGATATTCAGGCCAGTGCACGATGATTCTTGAAAAGCCCCTTTCCCAAAGGTCGATAAAGCCGTTTGGGCTGTTATAATTAGCTGTGGGATTTCGTTTTCATAGGCAGAAGCAACGCCGGTAATCAAATTCGTTGCACCGGGACCGGTGGTTGCGCAACAAACGCCGATAATACCACTCTCCCGGGTGTAACCATCGGCCATGAATGAGCTACCCGCCTCATGGCGCGCTACAATAGCACGGATACCATTTCTAGCCTCGCTACGCGCCAATGCATCATAGAAAGGTTGGATAGCACCTCCTGGAATACCAAAAACACTCTTAACACCAACCCTTGCCAGATAGTCGAGAATAAGATCGGCATAATCGTGTATTCGAACTTCCGGATGTTTACCCTTCCCTTGCATTGGCAAAACGCGAGAGGAAGATTTGTAATTTTCCATGTTCAATCGGTGTTTCCATAGCAAAAAAACTAGGCGGCTGTTCGAGAATAGAAACCGTGACGCCGAAATCCCATTTTGAGCCAGGTTTTTCGATCAGTTGAGGCGAATTGCGGACTATACCTCTCGCGCCCAAGAATACCCATTTTCAGCACGCATCTTTTCGCGAAGAGCGTCGTTGTAGAACTTTGAAAGAGATGATACTTCCTGCGATTCTACGCCTAGCCTTTCACGAAAACATACCCACTCAGAACGGGCATCCTTGGACGCGAAAGGTATGTTTAATGAAAATGATCGGAAAAGCTGGCCAAAATGAGCCTTTCCACAGTAGGTTCTCTATTTACAGACAGCCTCCTAAGACTTACTCCATTAGTACATCGAAGAGTATCATAAAAACAACTCATTGAATGGCCTTTCTGGTGGTTTTTTCGAAAGGAGCGTGGCCCTGCTTAGAAAAAAGTTTTCGACACTGCTCCAATATAGAGGTTCGTCAATGCCTTAGCCAGCTCCACTTCTTGATCGATAATTTCGGGTATCAGCATGCTAGGTGGCTGTCCGAGAATAGAGAACCTACATTGAATAACTTCCGCAACTGACTCGTCTTTTTGTCCCATTTTCGGCGCTAAACAATGACTGAAAGTCGTTTAGCTTAAAGTGGCTACTGTATTAATTAGATTAATATCACCATGAAGAACATGAAGTTCTTTACTTCTTCGTGTTCTTCATGCGCTTCATGGAAAAGTCAAAAACTGGTATCTGTTGAAATACGAAAAGCCCGAATAACAGTGTGCAGCAGCTAAAGCCTAGCACTGAAAGTGCATAGTTTTGAACTAGCCGTCTGTGACAATAAATTGCGGAAGTGGTGTAGGATTTTTGTTTCAGTTCTAGGTGAGAAAAGAGGCGTATAGCCAGCTGTGTCATTCTTTTCCTAACAACTTATGGACTTTCAGTCCATAGTGGTTGAGTTAATTCCAGCTCCTAATGCGAGGGTTATTCATCCTTGCCTTCGACACCATTTGTGCTCCACAACCAGTCCCAACCTTTACGACTGCTTTTTTCCCGCGCTGACATAACAGCAAAATCCCGTTGGACATCACCGGTATAGAGTTGACGTGGTCTTCCAATTTTATTCTCTCCACTACCGATCATTTCTTTCCAATGGGCAATCCAACCCGCGGTTCTTCCGATAGCAAACAATAAAGTAAACATTTTGGTGGGAAAACCGATTGACTTTAAAATTATGCCGGAGTAGAAATCAACATTAGGATAGAGTTTTCTCTCAATAAAATAGTCCTCGCTAAGGGCAATTTTTTCCAACTCCATAGCAATCTTCAAAAGTGGATCATCCCGCATACCAAGTTCATCAAGCACCTCATGCGCAGTCTCCCGCATGATCCTGGCGCGTGGGTCGTAGGTTTTATAAACTCGATGGCCGAAGCCCATCAGTCTGAAAGGATCATTTTTATCTTCCGCTCGTGCGATGAACTCGCGAATTCTAGAGACATCACCAATCTCTTCGAGCATCTTAATGACTGCTTCATTCGCGCCACCATGGGCGGGACCCCACAGTGATGCGATACCCGCAGCAACGCAAGCGAATGGATTTGCCTCGGAAGAACCGGCAAGCCGCACGGTTGAAGTGGAGGCATTTTGTTCATGATCGGCGTGAAGGATCAGAAAACGATCCATGGCTTTGGCAATGACAGGATTGATAATGTACTCTTCCGTCGGCACCGCAAACATCATGCGCAAAAGATTCTCCGAGTAGCTGAGCTCATTTTTTGGATAAATGAATGGCTGACCCAAAGAAAACTTATACGCAAAGGCACCGATGGTCGGCATTTTAGATATTAATCGGTGGGATGCGACCATTCTCTGATGTGAATCGCGGATATCCGTGCTGTCATGATAAAACGCCGAAAGCGCTCCGACCACACCTACCATAATTGCCATCGGATGGGCATTGCGCATAAACCCCCGATAAAAGGTTGACAGTTGCTCATGCAACATCGTGTGGTGACAAATCTCGTTCTCAAACAGTTGCTTTTCATCAATAGAGGGTAACTCCCCATGCAAAAGCAGATAGCTCACATCCATGTAGTCACTGTGCATTGCCAGGTCTTCTATGGGATAACCTCGATAGAGAAGGATACCCTTCTCGCCATCAATAAAAGTGATCTTGGAATCACAGGATGCTGTAGAGGTGAAACCCGGATCGTAAGTGAACAACCCCGTTTCCGAGTATAGCTTTTGGATATCCAGGACATCCGGTCCTACCGTACCTGATATTACGGGTAATTGATATGATTGCCCCGATTCATTATCAGTTAGCGTAAAACTCCGAGACTTGGGGGAAGAACTTTTTTTTGTCATCTATGACACCCTTCTATTTTAAGACCGAAATCGAAACTGTAACCTATAAAGAGTACGCCGCCAATATTATTCGTTCTTTTATTCCTCGTCCGGATACTATAAATTAGTATACGGGAGGCTATCCGAGATTAGAAACTGTAGCGAGGGAACCCATTTTGAGTCAGATTCCTTGAACATTGGGACGAATCGTGGGCTACTTTACGAAAATGATCGGGTAAATCTGACCCAAATGGGCTTTTCCGCAGTAGATTCTCTATTCTCGGACAACCTCCTAAACGTATTCATAAAGGAAAAACAATGGATAACAACCCTTCAAATCGCCAACCGAAACGAGTATCCCCAAGCTGGGACGCAAAGCGAACCAATGAAGCAGTCGGGCATCACGATGGGCAAGACATGGATGCTCCGGAATCGAGAAGCCTTCTGTGGCTTTTGCTGATCGCAGGAATTTTGGCGATCATTCTCGCATTATGGCTGAGCTACGAGTATTTTTTAGTCAAAGGAGATCTGGAAAAAAGAGAAAGTGTTGCTCACGAGTTTCGGAAAAATAATTCGTCTCCGGAGCAAACTGGAGGCCTTGTTATCGAAGAAGAGGCGCTGCTCAATATCCCACCCTCTTTTGAACCCGAGGTAGAAATTATACCGGAAGTCCCAGTACCTCAGCCGGAAATTACCCTACCGGCGCTTGAAGAAAGCGATACCCTCGTCAAGGAAAATCTTCCGCCAATTATGCCTGGTGTCAAGCTAGAACGATGGTTGGCGTCGACACATTTGATCAGAAAATTTGTAATGTTGGTGGATAATATCGCCGCTGGCAAGCTTCCTCGCAAACACTTTAAATTCCTTGCCCCAAAAGGCCGGTTTTTGGTGGAAAACAGATCAGGAGACATTTACCTGGATCCAAGAGGGTATGATCGGTATCGCTATGTCGCTGAGTTGTTCGATGCCCTGGATGAGACTACAGCCGCCCAGCTTTATTTCAAACTAGAACCATTACTGCAAGCGGCTTATGAAGAATTAGGCTATCCCGACTCAGATTTTACGAAACGGCTGTTGAAAGCCATTAGTCAAATCCAAAAAACACCAGTCCTTGAGGGCAAAATTGAACTGGTGCAACCCAGCGTAAAATATAAATTTGCTCGTCGCAAGCTCGAGAAACTAAACCCTGTGCAGAAACAAATGCTACGTATGGGACCAGACACTATTGAAATTATTCAAAGAAAAAGTCTGGCTTTTGCTAAAACTCTAAGTACAAAAACTGCCTATCGGAAGCAAAAGAAAACATCCACTTCCATTGAGAAAAAACAATAGCTGTCCTGGGATAGCGACAGTAATATAGTGTTATATTTTTTTGTGTTACAAATAACAGGCCATCGTACTGTCTTCAAAAAGCGACAACACGTCATCCATAAGGGGAGCAAGCCCTTGATATCTCTCCTTGGCTTGATATTTGCTCATCAATTACTATAGATAGAAGCCATGCACTTAACTCTAAACTTAGGAATTTCCTTCCATAATGCGGCTAAATTTACTCCAGGTACACCAAATTAAATCGACTGTCAAGACCATTTTTGGCGACGAAGCGAAGCTCTGGGTTTTCGGTGCCCAACTTGGCGACCGCCAAAGAAGTAGTGATGTAGAGCTATACATTGAAGCGAAGTCCCTTGGCAACGCAAACGGTCAAAAGACCACACTCCTCTCTCTTCTACATCAAGATTTCTCAAATTTAAAAATTGATGTATCCATCCGGGAGCCCCAACAAATGCTAACCGACCTGCACCGCAATGCGATTCAAAATGGGGTTGCGCTTTAATATACCTCTCACGCCCAAGAATACCCATTTTCAGCGCACATCTTTTCGCAAAGGGCGTTGTTGTAGAACCTTGAAAGAGATGACTCTTCCTGCAGTTCTACGCCTAGCCCTTCACGAAAATCTACCCACTCAAAACGAACATCCTTGAACGCGAAAGGTAAGTACCAGAGCATAATTAATTTGACAGTTTTGCGCAGGATTTTTTTTCATCTTCAGGGCGCAGAAACAGGCGCATAGTGTACTATGTAACTGTTTTTGCAACGCGGAAGATGGGAAAAAAGACAAGCAAAGTGTTAAATTAATTATGCGGAGGTACTTAGTATCACTACCTGTTTTTACTACTGAAGCTTCATTTCATAAGCATCTACAGTGCAATCACCAGAAGCAAAATTCCATGCGCTGTTATGCATCAACTTAGTTCCACTCGGACTGGGAACCGCGAACGGAGTTGAAAAATAGTCACACTGTGGTGGATTAGTTCTAGTATGAGCTAATCGTTCTACGTTAGGAACATCAGGTGTACTATCCAAATATATCCTAAATATCTCCCTTTCCAATGGATATTCAGGAACTATGCTAGGAACATATCCACCATTCTCCCATTTTTGATGGCTGTCACCGTTCTTTTCACCGTAAGTTCCTACCACGCACCACCCAGGAGAATGTATGCTTCTGCATGAAATATGCATATCAGAACTAAACCATGACAATCTTAATAGCGGCGTGGTGCCACCTGATGCGATGCTGGCAGCAGCATCTACATCAATATCTTTACCTCTACCAATACCCTCTACACCATTACCATCGTTTTCAAATATAATACCATCCGGTATGCGAGAACGGGTAATATAATGAGCCTCGGCAAACAAGTGTCCGTTACGTGAATTGGTTTGAATATAATATTCTGTTCCATCCGTATCTACAACTAGATCACCATGTCCGGTACTCATTGCTACCTGACCTGCATGAGACATATCTGCACGATTATATGCAATCATGCCTAGAATATTATATTGAATTAAAACGTAATTCCCTGTAGGTGATATTGCAACAAAATCTGGCGCATGAGTCGCATCAGCAGGTAAGTCTATCGTTGCTCCTTTGGCTTTATTCAATACATCATAAGAAAAAACATGATGCTGAGTCGGGTTGCTTGTCAGCCCATCTAAAACAATATAACGCCCATCTTCTGATAATTCTTCATGTGATCGTATTTTATCAATGCTTATGTATTCCGTAAAACACTGAATAAGCTCTTTAGCACCTGAATATGTGGTTCCATCGTAGCTTAAAATATACTTCATTAGTTTTGGATGACCGATAGGGCAGTTGGGAGCGGCTGAATCAGGATGATTTCCTGGGCTAATGTAATAGATAGTGTTAGGATCGACAGGTGACCACCGCAACGCTTGACCCTCTACAGGCCATTCGAAATTAACTTTGTGAACAACCTCTAATGTTTCGGTATCGATAATATGATTCGTATTCATTAAGGCTAGCTTTTCGTAACCGTTCAGACCCCTACAAGACGACATGTACTGGTTGCAGCCGATGAGCACTTAGCCAAGCACTAAGTTTTGGATGTTCAGTTTATTACGATATAAACTTAAACAAAAGTCTGTGAAAAGA
>JAZGGE010000042.1:0-2993 GCA_036480195.1 Methylococcales bacterium | reverse complement strand
GATGTGAACGGTTGCCCACTGGCAACCGCGGTATTCCATAAAATCAATCGGCGGATTCAAAAGGAACCCGAGTTGGCGGACAAATTGCGCTTACTCACATTAAGTTTTAATCCAGTGCACGACACGCCGCCTGTGATGAAACAATACAGTCAACAATTTTCAAATGAGGGAGTCGAATGGAAATTCTTAACCACTGCAACCGAGCAGGATCTGCAACCAATTCTGAAAAAATATCAACAAAGTATCCTTAAAATATACGATGAAAAAGGAGAGTTTACCGAAACATTTTCACATAATTTAAGGGTTTACCTTATCGATAAAGACAAGCGGTTACGTAATATATACGGTGTATCATTTTTACATCCGGATACTCTGATTAACGACATCAAAACATTGCTAGGTGAACAACCTAAAATGAGTCTGGCTGCCAAAGCTACATCTTCTGAGGCAAATGCCAGAGCGGTGCATGGCGCAGGAGACTATAAATTACAATACCACAGTGCTAGCTATGAAACCCGCTCCCTCGCATTAACAGATCGTGTTGGACAGCCTGTAAACCTGATTGAAACCATCCACAATCCACCGTTAGGACTTCCATCTGTACCCGTACCGCCCGATAATCCCATTACTCATGAGAAAATCAGTCTGGGCAGGAAGCTGTTTTATGATCGTCGTCTGTCACTTAACAATACTTTTTCCTGCGCTATGTGTCATATTCCTGAACAGGGTTTTACCAATAATGAAATGGCGACATCGGTCGGCGTGGAAGGACGGACTGTCAGACGCAATGCACCAACAATTTACAATGTCGGGTATGCCGAGAGGATGTTTCATGATGGACGTGAAACATCATTGGAACAGCAGGTGTGGGGGCCATTATTGGCTCACAATGAAATGGCTAATCCATCAATTGGTTATGTTGTTGAAACAATAAGAAATAGTTCTGATTACGAAGGTCTTTTCTCGGAGGCGTTTGGCCGAGATCCCAGTATGGAAACCATCGGAATGGCTATTGCCAGTTATGAAAGGACACTCAATTCGGCGAATTCTCCGTTTGACCGTTGGCACTATGGCAAACAAGAAGAGGCTTTGGGAGAGGCGGAAAAACGGGGGTACACTTTGTTTGCCGGTAAAGCTGGATGTGTTGCTTGTCATCCGATCGGAAAGCAACATGCGATATTTACCGATAACATGCTACACAACACGGGTGTTGGCTACACTGATTCAATGGGGAAGGGTTCAGCTGAACTCCGTGTTCAGATTGCGCCAGGAGTTTTTGTCAATGTTGGTAACGAAACGATACAGTCTGTTTCAGAAAAAAAACCAAATGACCTGGGTCGATATGAAATTACTCAGCGCCCCGAAGATCGATGGAAATATAAGACCCCGTCACTTCGGAATGTAAAACTGACGGCACCTTATATGCATAATGGTATATTCGAAACTCTGACTCAAGTGGTTGGTTTTTACAATGACGGAGGCGTCCCTAACGATAATCTTGATCCATTGGTGCATCCTTTGGGACTCAATAAGATAGAACTGAGTGAATTGGTCGCATTTCTAGAGTCACTTACGGGAAGTAATGTCGAGCAACTTGTTTCCGATGCGTTCGCCGCGCCCGTTGGTGATCCTAAGTGATAGTTTTGTTAACAAAAAAGTAGAAACAGAAGGATCAACTCAATTGATGCGCTTCATTCCTCAGTGCATCCTACAAACTTCAGTCTTCTAGTCAGCTGTCCGAGAATAGAAACCGTAGCGAGGGAAACCCATTTTGAGTCAGATATTTCGATCATTTGAGGCGAATAGTGGGCTATTTAACGAAAATGAACGAAAAATCTGGCCAAAATGGGCTTTTCCGCAGTAGGTTCTCTATTCTCGGACAGCCTCCTAGTCAGCAACAACATCAATTGAATCACTATAAGTCTCAATATTCAAAGCCTGGGCGACCTTTATAGCTCTTGGGTCAATCATGGGGGAAATTACCATAATCCGGGTCGCTTTGCGGTTGTGTTTTTCTTCGTAAAATCGCACCTTGCGTTCAAAGATATACATTCCGGCCTTGTCGATGGAGGATTTAAGTTCACACAGAATCAGCATGCCATTTTTAATAATCACGTCCAATTCCACCTGGTCAGGACGACCGAATACTTGGCCTTCGTCATCGTACTCATCAACTCGAAGAACCTGAACGCCGAAGCTCTCTTCCAGAATGCCTGCCAGGGCGTTCCGAAAAGTGGCTTCCGACTGAATACCCCAGCGGGCACCTAATGCACCGATGCTGCGGTCGTGCTTTTTAGTCATCGCCATTACTTCTTCGTGAAGACGTTCCAGTTCCTTCTGATTTGCGTCCCATTTTTCATCCTGCTTTCGGGTATATTCATCCCACTTTCTGTTTTGCTCATCCCACTTACTGTTTTGCTCGTTCCACTTACTGTTTTGCTCATCCCACTTGCGGTTCTGCTCATCCCATTTCCGGTTTTGAGTTTCTCGATCGTGGCGTAATTCGGCAAGAATCTGATCGAAACGATCCCCTGTTTGCTGCCGTGGCGCAAACTCCTGCTTTGAAAGTTGTAATATTAATTCCTGTAACTCCTGATCTTCTTTAATCTGGATAGGGAGTTCTTGTTTGATTAGGCGGCGGATTTCGTCGGTGTTCATGCCAGTCTAAATATCTTTAGCGATAAAAATAGAATTATATACCTTGTTAAATGGGCGAATGCAGATAATTGAAAGGAAAGGTAGAGGTGATAGGTACGACTATGACCACTAGACCAAAACTGGAATTTATTTTCAGGTTGATTTAATAACGGTTTCTTCATTTGTTACCCTACACTAAAAGCAGTAGGTTCAACGTATATTTGGTTGAGGAAAAAATCAAAGTTATTAACCTCGGAAGCTAGTACTCCGGTTACTGAAATTGCCGATTTGATATGTCGATCTTCAATTTGAAGAACTACCGTATTCTCATTAAAGTGAAAACCGAAAACGGAATT
>JAZGGE010000041.1:0-5478 GCA_036480195.1 Methylococcales bacterium | reverse complement strand
ATGATCAGATGTTAATTATTGGGCGTTCCACTCTTTGCCCATCTACCCAATCATTTTTCGTCATAGGCAGAAACCGGTGGGCAGGAACAAACCAAATTCCGATCACCATAAACATTATCAATCCGGGCGACCGGTGGCCAGTATTTGTCTTCGTGTGACTGTTTCTGGGGGAAAAACGCTCGTTCTTTACTATAAGGAAAGGGCCAGTCTTCGGCCAGGAGAAGATCGTAGGTATGGGGTGCGTTTCTGAGCAGGTTATTCTCAGGATCTGCTTCGCCGCTTTCGATTTCTACAATTTCTTGACAAATTAAGATCATTGCATCACAAAAGCGATCAAGCTCCCTTTTATTTTCACTTTCAGTAGGCTCGATCATCAGGGTTTCCGCAACTGGAAAAGAGACTGTAGGGGCATGGAAACCGTAATCAACCAACCGTTTCGCGATATCATCAACGCTAATCCCACAAGTGGCTTTAATGGAACGCAAATCGATGATGCATTCATGGGCAACCATGCCGTTTTTACCGGTATATAGAATAGGATAATAGGGCGCCAGACGTTCGGCAATATAATTAGCGTTTAAAATCGCCATTTGGGTTGCTTTTCTTAGTCCCTTGGCACGCATCATGGCAATATAGGCCCATGATATGGTTAGGAGGCTCGCTGATCCCCAGGGTGCAGCGGATACTGTTCCTATGGTTTCTCTCCCTCCGGCAGCAGGATTCACCCCTTCCACGACCGGATGATCAGGCAGCAAAGATGCTAAATGAGCCCGCACACCGATAGGCCCCATCCCCGGCCCTCCCCCACCGTGGGGAATACTGAAAGTCTTATGCAGGTTAATATGAGCGACGTCCGCCCCAATATGGCCGGGTCTGCTCAAACCGACTAAGGCGTTAAAATTCGCACCATCCAGATACACCTGACCACCGTGCTCATGAATCATTTCACAAATCTGGCAAAATGCTTCTTCAAATACGCCGTGGGTCGATGGGAATGTGATCATCAAGGCTGCTAAATTATTCCCGTGTTCAGCGAGTTTAATTTTGAGATCTTCAACACTGACATTCCCCTCTTCATCGCATCCAACTACAACAACCTTCATACCAGCAAGGATGGCACTGGCAGGATTGGTTCCGTGGGCCGAAGCTGGAATCAGGCAGATATCTCGATGCCCCTCTCCTTGGTTTTCGTGATACTTCCGAACCACCAACAATCCTGCATACTCACCCTGTGAGCCCGCATTAGGTTGCAACGAAAACGCATCGAAACCCGTTAATACGCAGAGCATTTCCTCGATTTCTTCGAAAAGTTGCATATATCCTTGTGCTTGTTCCAGAGGTACAAACGGATGCATGGCGCTGAATTCATAGGCAGACAGAGCTTGCAGTTCGGTAGCGGCATTGAGCTTCATGGTGCAGGATCCTAGTGGAATCATGGATCTGTCCAAAGCGATGTCACGGCGAGCCAATCGGCGCATGTAGCGCATCATTTCGGTTTCCGAATGATATCGGTCAAAAACCTGATGGGTCAGAATCGCGCTGGTTCGCCGTAGTGATTCTGGAATACAGTGTTCGATTTCTGAATCAAGAAGTTCGATATCGAGCGTATTCTTAGCTCGAAAAGAAAATACCCCGAATAAAGCACATACTTCTTTCCGAGTTATAGTTTCATCCAGAGAGATTCCCAGAGTATCTGCATCGATGATCCGCAAATTGATACGGGCTTCATTAGCTCGCGCCGCGATGCGACGGGCACGGCCAGGAGCGCAAACAGTGATAGTATCGAAGTAGACCCGATTTGAAATGTTAAATCCCAGTTTTTCCAGACCCAGAGCGATGATTTGAGTAAATCGATGAACCCGCTCCGCAATCACTCGAAGACCGTCGGCTCCGTGGTAGATCGCATAAAAAGCGGCAATTATGGCCAGTAACGACTGCGATGTACAAATGTTGGAAGTCGCCTTCTCACGCCGGATGTGTTGCTCGCGGGTTTGCAACGCCATTCGATAGGCAGGTCGCCCTTGTTGGTCCTTCGACAAGCCGATAATCCGACCGGGAATGGCCCTCTTATACGCATCACGAGTTGCAAAAAAGGCCGCGTGAGGGCCACCATACCCCATGCTAACGCCAAAACGCTGAGCACTACCCACAACAATATCCGCTCCCTGCTCGCTCGGCTCTTTTAATAGAACCAGTCCTAGTAGATCAGCTGCGACCGTCAACAGCGCGTTGTTAGCATGCAAGATATCGGCGATGCCAATCATATCCCGCACCTCACCCCCCGACCCCGGATATTGAACCAGGGCTCCAAATACTGATAGATCAGTCAGGTCAGTCCAGGGATCACCGGTTGCTATTTCAAACCCAAGCCCTTTGGCCCGAGTCCGAATCACTGCTAGGGTTTGAGGGTGACAATCCTTATCTACAAAAAACACCATCGACGACGATTTCGACACCCGTTTTGACATTGCCATCGCTTCAGCCGCAGCGGTGGCCTCGTCCAGCAATGAAGCGTTCGCCAATTCCATACCGGTCAAATCAATAACGACCTGTTGAAAATTCATGAGTGCTTCCAATCGCCCCTGACTGACTTCTGCCTGGTAAGGCGTGTAGGCTGTATACCAACCGGGATTTTCCAGAACATTTCGTTTGATTACCGCCGGCATGATAGTGCCGTTATACCCCATACCGATCATGGAAACAAAAACCTGATTGCGTTTGCGCATCTTACGCATATGCTCAATCACGGCCTGTTCGCTAAAACTGCTTCGAAGCGCCCAATCCTCCTTCGATAAAATGGAATCTGGTACGACCTTGTCGGTTAGTTCTTCTAGCGAGGAAACACCAACGGTTTTCAACATCACGTCAGTTTGTTGATCATCCGGACCAATGTGGCGACGGATAAAATCACCTCGCATCTCCAACGCTTCGAGTGGATCGTGTGTTTGTGACATAAGAGTTTCTATAAGTGCTTGATAAACTAAGATCGATGATAGCGATGTGGTACGAAAGGCAGCGAAACGACCTGAACAGGTATGCTTTTGCCCCGTACTTCCGCCGTCAAATTTGTCCCTTCCTTAACATATTGGCTGGAGACATACCCCATAGCCACAGGCTTCCCGACACTCGGCCCATACCCCCCACTGGTAATCACCCCGATATTGATCCCTTCAGTATTCTTGATCACAACCCCCTCCCGTACCGGGGCCTTTCCCTGTGGCTGAAGACCCACCCGACACCTATTGGTGCCCGAATGCATTGATTCAAGTATTGTTGTCGCTCCAGGAAAATTAGCGTCTCTGCCGTCAGGTTGCAAATAAGCACGATCAATGACCCAACTTAGTCCTGCCTCCACTGGGGTTGTCGTTGGATCGATGTCATGCCCGTACAAGCATAGTCCTGCTTCCAACCGGAGAGAATCACGTGCACCCAACCCAACAGGCTCGACGCCTTCTTGCGCTAGCAGCAGACGTGCTAACGCCTCTGCCTGGACAGCTGCAACAGAGATTTCATAGCCATCTTCTCCGGTATATCCACTACGGAAAATTAGACATTCAATTCCACCTATAGCAATTGAAGCCACTGACATGAAAGAAATATCGACTGAACCGACCGTTGTAAGAGAAGCTAAAACAGATTCAGCAACCGGGCCTTGTAATGCCAGCAATGCTTGGTCTTCCAATAACACAGCTTCACATTGGGTTGACAATTGTTCACTCAAATAGGCAAAATCCTGCTGTTTGCATGCGGCATTGACTACCAATCGCCAATAACCGCCTGTTCGGCTGACCATTAAATCATCCCGGATTCCGCCTTGGTCATTGGTGAGAACGGTATAACGCTGGCGGTTATTGGCCATTCCAACAATATTGCTAGGTACCAGCTGCTCTAGCTCGATTCCCGCTTGTTTTCCAGACAAGCGAATTTGCCCCATATGCGAGATATCGAATAACCCCGCGCTACTCCGGGTATACTGATGCTCTCGCAGGATTCCCGTGCCATAGTGCAAAGGCATTTGGTAACCTGCGAACTCAACCATCTTTGCACCCAACTCCTGGTGCAGTTGATTCAACGGAGTCTTCTTAATTATTCTTCCCCCTGACTAAATAAACGGCTCATCGCGTCGCGAAGGCACGGTAGTTCAATTTGAATTTGAAACTCCTTGAGCGATTGAAAGCGCTGGAATGTCACCATTTAGAATCTTCCTCAACGTCTCAACCAGTAATTCATGCTCAGTAGCAAGGACTCTTGCGGCAAGAATTTCAGTTGTATCATCCTCCTCTACAGGAACAGACTGTTGTGTCAATATGGAACCTTGGTCATACTCTTCGTCCACCAGATGAACAGTCACTCCAGTTTTTTTCTCGCCAGCTGCCAGTACCGCCTCGTGTACCCGGCTGCCGTACATACCTTGACCACCATATTTTGGGAGTAATGAAGGGTGAATATTTATTATTTTGCCGGAATAGGATTTAATTAGACGAACGCCGATTTTCTTCATATATCCAGCGAGGACGACAAGATCCACGTCGTTCTCCCTGAACAGCTGTAATATTGCATCATCCGGCTCTGAATGAGTTTTGATATTTATTGTGTAGGCTGGAATGTGTTGTTGCTTAGCCCGCAATAACGCCTGACAATCAGAATTATTACTAATCGCTATGGCAGGTATTGCCCGTAACCGACCATCCCTGCAAGCATCAATAATTGCCTGCATATTAGTGCCTCGGTGGGAAACCAGGAAACCCAGCCGGAGAGAACGTCCGAGAATAGAATCCATAGTAAGAGGAAGCTCTTTTAAGTCAGATTTTTCGATCATTTGAGGTAATAGTTGTACTAATTGTACCATTCGCGTTCAAGAACGCCGGTTTTTAAGCGGGTAGATTTCGTGAAGTGCTAGGAGGCTGTCCGAGAATAGAGAACCTACTGCGGAAAAGCCCATTTTGGCCAGATTTTCCGTTCATTTTCGTCAAATAGCCCACTATTCGCCTCAAATGATCGAAAAATCTGACTCAAAATGGGTTTCCCTCGCTACGGTTTCTATTCCTGGACAGCCTCCTAGGTGTAGAACCGAAGGATGAGTCATTTCTTTCAAGGCTCTACCACGACGCTCTTCGCGAAAAGATGTGCACTCAAAACAGGTATTCTTGGGCGCGAGTGGTATATTGACGATGATCGGAATCTATGGTCTAAAGAACGTTCTGCAATGGCCCTCTATTCTCGGATAGATTTTCTAGATATCCCTTCGTCACCCCAACACAAAATTTACTTCATCATTGATTGCTTAAACATACGGTCAAGCTTATTGTTACTTTCATCAGCCAAAGCAGCAGCTTCAACCGCAGTTAATTCGGCCTTAACGGCTTTGGCCTGAGCTGATTCAGACGCAGCAAGCGCCGACGATCCGACAGCGAGAGCTTCCTCTGAAGAAGACGCATTAACTGTAGATTGCGCTTTTAACCGTTCGATTTCCGCCTT
>JAZGGE010000040.1:0-3373 GCA_036480195.1 Methylococcales bacterium | reverse complement strand
GAAAATATTTGTAGAGCGTTCTCTTAGAAACATTAGCTGTACGCATAATCAGATCTACACCTGTCGCATAAAAACCCCTTTCTTTGAACAGTTTAAATGCGGCTTCTACAATTTGCAGTCTTTTTGGATTTTGTAGTGATTTTTCGTCTATGTGATTCGGCATGATTTTCTATTTTCATCCAGGGTTCCATAAGGTTAACAGCTTTTGATGAAAAGTAAACCGAACAGTATACAAAGCGCTTGACAAGGTAGACAGAACGGTATACATTTATCTTGGAGTAAACAGAACGGTTTACTTTGTATGTCAATCCAACATCTAGGAGACAATCATGATTACCCATAGATTTAATCAGAAATATCGTCGGTCAAGCATCGTAGCATTAATAATTCTCAGCTTTTTTATCAGCTCTGCCATTGCTGAAAGCATAGCGCCAATGACCCCGTCCTACGCAAATTTCAATAAACAAGGAGAATTAATCCGGCCTACTGGATATCGGGAATGGATCTTTGTGGGGACTCCGCTGACGCCAAATGATATGAACGATGGTAAGGCAGCATTTCCTGAATTCCATAATGTTTATATTGACCCTAATAGCTGGGCACACTGGAAAAAGACTGGGAAGTTTCCCGACGGAACGCTTATCGCGAAAGAACTGGTCAGTGTTGGTAGCAAGCAAGCAACCAGTGGCAATGGCTACTTTCAAGGGGACTATCTTGGGCTTGAGGCCAGCCTTAAAAGTAAAAAGAAGTTTCCTAATGTCCCCGGTAACTGGGGTTTTTTTCGCTTTACTATCGAAAACAGTCTGGATCTTAGAAAAGCAGCGGCAGCTCAACCGGAAAAAAATTGTTCTACATGTCATCAAGCGAGTGCGGCTACTGATCAGGTATTTACACAATACTATCCTGTTTTACGAGCGGCTAAGGGTAAAGGCGAAGTCGGTACCGGAGGCAAGTAATACAGATAATTTAATTATTGGAGAGCTGTCATGAACACAGGCACAGTCAGTTTATTGTTTGGAATTGTGTTTATCGCCGTAGGTGTCATTGGTTTTATGCCCAACGCATTGGTGGGCTACGATGGTATTTTCGTTGTCAACGCCGCGCATAACCTCGTTCATTTCTTTACCGGCGTAGTAATTTTAGCCGGTGTTAATAAATACAAAGGTTACGATGGCAGGATTCTCAAAATTGTCGGCATGACCTATGTAGTCGTCACTATTGTAGGGTTTCTGACTTCAAGTAATATGATGTTAGGCCTGGTCCATATTAATGAAGCTGATCGTTGGCTTCATCTTGGTTTGGCTATTGTTATTTCGGGTGTTGAATTTCTCCCAGCCTGCAGCAAACCAAGAATAACGGCTAACGCAATCGCTAAATGACACTTGTCACGTTGATAACGCGAGTGAGGGATTGCACATTGTGCGACCCTCATTTGCCGTTAGGGCGCGACCAATCTTATTACCGGGGTTGCGGATTCCAATATGGATCGCGCACCCATGCTGGTACTGACGGGATAGGGTTCATCTCAGCGATTGCATAAGGAATCCCATCAAATCATGGATGTGGTCAGCATGTTTCGGTCGGTAACCAAATGGGCAAATACCATCATTCATCCAGACACGATTCCCTAGGTAGTGCACAAAGCAGTGTGCCTGGCGCGTACCGAAAAACCGGGAGCCGTACACATTGAACTGCCCGAAGACATCGCCAAGATGGGCGCTACGTCAAGACCTATTACGCCGCGACGCTATCAGCGTTTTGTGCCAGTAGTTAGCTTGGTTGAACAAGCTTTCGAGATGATCAGGAATGCTAAGCGTCCGATCATACTGGCTGGAAATGGATGCATTCGAAAATCGGCCAGTACACAACTTAGGACGTTTTGCGAACGCACGAAAATTGGCGTCATCAATACCTTTAGGGCAAAAGGCGCGGTCGATATGGACGCCAATTACTGTCTTTATACCATTGGGCTGGGTTCGAAGGATTTGGTGGCCTGCGCCATCGATGCCGCAGATCTCGTCATCACTTTAGGATTTGACATGGTTGAGTACCATCCGAGCCTATGGAATCCCAGAGGTGAGAAGTCAATTATACATTGCTGGCTTTGTACCTGTGGAGATTGACGCCCACTACCATCCGGAGATCGAACTCATTGGTGATCTTGCGCAGACACTTGTGATGCTCACAGAAAGCGGACCTTTGTCCTTTGATTTTGCTCAACAGGCTGCAACCCGGCGAGAAATGACGGTCGATTTTAGCGAATACCAAAACGATGCCGCGTTGGGTGCAATTCGTCCCCAAAAGGTGTTGTGGGATGTTCGCGAAGTGCTGGGAGCGGATGATATTTTGCTATCTGACGTCGGTGCTCACAAAATGTGGATTGCTCACCACTATCAATGCCATGAGCCCAATACTTGCCTGATTCCAAATGGCTTTTGTTCAATAGGTTACGCATTGCCGGGGGCGATAGCGGTACACCTGGTCTATCCGGAGCGACGCATTCTATCCATTTCAGGCGATGCCGGATTCTTGATGAACGTTCAAGAAATGGAAACGGCGCGACGACTTAACAGCCATTTTGTGGCTATGGTCAGAATCCCTGATCTCACGGAATTTGTATTGATACCTTCGTAGGAAGCGGTTTTAGCCGCGATCTCGCCCGTGATCGCGGCTAAAGCCGCTCCTACGAAGAGAATTCGTTATTCTAAGCTCAGAACAAAATCCCATGAATGTCTATAACCTTTTGATTCACCGTGATGAGGTCAGGTAGTCTGATGGTATGGGAAGATCATAGTTATGGCCTGATCGCATGGAAACAAAACACCCAATTTGGCCGATACACTGACCTTTCGTTTGGAAATCCGGACTGGCTACAACTCGCGGGATTGTTCGGCTGGCATGGCTATCGCGTAGAAAACAGCGTCGATTTAAAAGACACACTAGAACAGGCGTTTCGAGAACAAGGTCCGAGCCTGGTGGTCGTTCCCATCGACTACCGAGAAAATCAGATCTTGACTGAACGACTGGGTGATATTACCTGCGCGATTTAATGATAGTGTCAGCCAAAAACGCTTGTTTCGCTACTGCGCCGGATCGATCTTTACCACCGAAACGCTGTAGTGGATCGAGAAGAATCAACGCCTGATTTACCGTCGCCCTAAACCCACCCCTACGGATAAACCGTTCTTCATCCTGATTGATTTATTGACCAATCTCATGCATTATGCAAGCACAAGCAACTTGAACCCTGAAATGTGTGCAGTAATGCACTTTACGGCAGAATAATGGCTGAAGACTTAACTCTGGAAATTTTAAAGCGAATGCAAGTGGACATGTCTGATATGGTCCAAGAGATTAAACAAATTAATACCCG
>JAZGGE010000039.1:0-9037 GCA_036480195.1 Methylococcales bacterium | reverse complement strand
TCCAGGTCAAGCGTGTATTGGGCCATTGCTTTTGCAGTGTCCGCACCAAAGGTAACATCAATGTCACGTCGCCCAATGCGGAAAGTCGAAAAAGAGCGATATGGCCTGGCGCATCTAGCATTAAGGCGGAAGGTATATTAGTCTAATGTAAGATTGAACGGGTTATCGGGATCAATATGTTCCATAAAAGGTAAGCGGCGATCTTGATGAGTAATCCGGTAAATCCCCCCTAACCAGTTATTGAAGACTGCTTTAGCAGTATCCCGCCAGGTATTATCCAGGTAATTTACGACGGCAGTCTCGGGATAATCCGGTATTGCTGTGCCGATCTGCTTGGCCTGTATTACCTTTTGTTTGTAATTATCCAATATCTCTATGGCATTCTCTCCAAAAAAACCGACGGGATAAGGTGGGTAATCCTCCCTGTCATCGCTATGAAAGCAGTAGACCTCTCGCTTGTGTTCTTTCATTAGACTAACGGCGTCGTACTCCGGGTGGCCTTGAAAAAAAACCACCCGAAAGAGATCCGGACTAACGGCAAGGTGAAACCCCGCCTGTTCGCTTTCCACCAATACACGTAATCCGGCTGCTTCGATATCTTTTCTAAATATTTCGTTGTATCGGGAGTGGATTACATCGAAACGAGAATTAATATCGGCCACCAGAGGATGTCGGTTTTCGATTACCCTATGGGAAAAAACACCCCAATGTTTTTTATCAAAATGGGTTCGCTGAACGCCATAGCAATATTCTATCAAGGCGTGAGTTGCAAGACAGGAGCAAAGCGTAGACGTGACATTTTTCTTTGCCCAGTCAAATACTTCCGTTAAAGGCTGCCAGAACGATTCAATCGGTAATGTCGCATGAGTTACATTGGCACCGCTTACAATCAGGCCATCGAGCCCATCCTGTTGTATCTTTTCAAAGGGTTCGTAGTGGCGTCGTAGATGTTCTTTTGTTGCCTCACTCCGTTCCAGTCCATCGATAGTAAACAAGTGAATATGAAACTGAACAATCTGATTGCAGGCACCTAATAGTCGCAAGAATTGACGTTCTGTTGCTTCAATAGCCGAGTCTGGCATCATGTTCAACAAGCCGATATGAAGTTCGCGAATATCCTGATGCTCAGCCATTTCCGGACTGAGAATATATTGACCTTCCTGACGTAAACGTTGAAAGGTTGGTAACTCGGTGTGGGCGACCAATGGCATGATTGTTTCTTTTCTTTTTGGGGTTTAACTATATTCGTCTGGCAATGGATTCGGCAATCAGTTCAATGAAGTCGGTTTCACTATGAACGTTTTCGATCTCCCGAGCATCGATGATGTAACCCAGTTGATCGGCAATTGCTTGGTATCGAGGTGACCGGGAATGAAATAGCTTGGGAAAGACCCACGTGACAAATTCATCCGGTGGTATACGGTCAACATCTGAGTAGGCGTTTAAATCCATGAATTCCGCAAGACTCCGTTCAAGAAAATCTTGCCGGTAATAAAGTGGTTTAGGGGATTTCGCGGCCCGTTCGATCAGCATTTGTTCCTGCTCCGGGGAAGCCTTGAGATATACAATAAGGGTATGCTGAGCCAAGGTTTCTATCACGTTGGGCGCATCCAGTTCGCAAACACTGCCACCGGCATCGTTAATGAAATGTTTATAGTCATAAATATCTTCTGCCTTACGAATAAATGCGGGTACATCCAACATCGCGGCAATTTCTGCTTGGCGATGAAGCGCCTGTCGACGCTTGAACTCTTCCAACGAAAGCCCGCCCATTTTTTGGTCGCCGATTTTTCCGAGAAAACTGGAAAGTGGAGCTAAATTATCGACAGTGATATTGCTGCAAATATAAATCGAATCTGACAACAATAGTTGTCGCAAAAACGGTACCTCCATTGCCTGACGCTTAATGTTGTCGAGGATTGGCTCTTCCAGATATTTAGTGCCAATACGGTAGTCACCGGAGAAATGAAACCATTTGGATTTGGGTAGATTATCTGCCAGTGTCGTCTTACCTATGCCAGACATACCTAACAGAGTAATCCTTTTAGATTTCCATTCCGCAAATTCCTGAGGGGACATTTTCATAGGGTATCGGGACTTCTTCATCGATTGACTAAAAACGTATTTTACCGTAACTGCCAGAGTTCGTGCAGGAGTCCCAATCGAGGAGGCTGTCCGAGAATAGAGAACCTACTGCGGGAAAGCCTATTTTGGGATTACTATGACAGTTTACAAAAAGAAATCAATATCAGGTTCCGTTTTTCTTCTATAAGTGCATTATTTGCCGAGTTGAAGTGTGTGAAATGCCTAATAATAATCCAAATAGGCATGCTTCAGCCTAAGCTTTTTAATCGGTTGGGATCGGTTGTGTGTACCGGACGACTTGCTTTAGCCATATCATTATAAGTAATGGTGTAAATATTGCTTAAATGTGATGGCTTTGGTTTTTAAAATCACCTTTAATTAAGAGTGATCCTCCATTTCGTCAATGGAGACTAACCGGGCATTAGGATGCGTCTGCATTATTTACCGACAGAATATCTAAAATAATACAGGCGTCAAAAGGCGAATTTTTAGTATCCCTCAAGAGAATACAGGGTCTTTGGTTGTTTACGAGAAAAAAATAGATGGTAGCGAATATAGAACAGTACGATGAACAGCAATGGATAGAGCCAGCCAAAACACTGGACGACTATCTTTCAATCCTGCGGAGAAGGCTCCCCGCCATTATTCTGGTCGGGGGGATTCTGGGTATAGTCAGCTTGGTGGCTGCCCTGTTATGGCCACCGACTTATCGATCAACGGCAACAATATTAATAGAAAAGCAAGATATCCCTACCGATTTGGTTCGTTCAACAATTACCAGCTATGCGGATCAACGTATTCAGGTTATTACAACCCGGGTGATGACACGGACTAATCTTCTCAAGATTATTGGTCAGTACGACCTCTATAAGAAACAGCGAGAATTTGATACCAATGATGAAATTGTCGACCGGATGAGAGAGGATACTCATCTGAACATGATAAGCGCGGACGTAGTAGATCCAGTAAGTGGCCGACCGACCTCTGCAACCATTGCTTTTAGTTTGTCCTATGATGGTGATGATCCTCGAACAGTCCTGAAAGTAACAAATAGATTAACCTCTCTATATCTTGATGAAAATCTTAGAAGCCGGGCGGAGAAGGCAAGTGAGGCGTCTTCATTCCTTGCCACGGAGGCGGGTCGACTGAGTGAGAGAATTTCAGGGCTTGAAGGAGTACTGGCCGTTTTTAAGGAAGAACATGGAGAAACACTACCTGAATATAAGGAATTGAATTATCAACTGTTGGAAAGCACTAAGCGGGAAGTACTGGATACCGAAAATCAGATTCGGGCTTTACAAGATAGAAAATTTAGCCTTGAAGGGCAGCTTGCCCAGATTAATCCGTTAACGCCTATGTTTTCAGCTTCAGGTGAGCGGATATTCAATTCCGAAGATCAACTCAAGGTGCTGGAAACTGAAATTGTACGTTTAAGGAACAGGTATCAAGCGGCTCATCCCGATGTCGTGAAAATGGAAGGGGAGATTGAAGCGCTTAGAAAGGAAACACAATCAGTGGATCTGTCTACTGAACACATGGCAGAATTGACCCGGTTGCGTACAGATTTGGTGGGTAAGCAGGATCGGTATAAGGACAATCATCCTGATATTGTTAGCTTGAAAAAGGCTATCGTGATAGTGCAGGAAAAGTTTGATCAGAGCCTCGATAAAAAAGGGATGGTTCCTTTATCGGTCGTTGACCCTGAAAACCCGGCATTTATAACCTTAAATGCACAGCTCCTATCCGTAGAGGATGATTTAAAAGCTTATCGAACACGGGTGATGCAACAACAAAAAAAGCAGGTCGAATTCGAGAGACGGTTGACCACATCTCCCAGTGTTGAACGAGAATACCTTGTGCTGGTGCGGGATTACGAGAACGCCGTTCTAAAATTCCGAGAAATCAAGGATAAGCAGATTGAAGCGGAGATTTCCCAGAAGCTTGAAACTGAAAATAAGGGTGAGCGTTTTTCATTAGTTGATCCTCCGACGTTACCGGAAGAACCTTTCAAACCAAATAGACCCGTGGTGGCATTCCTGGGATTGTTGCTTTCTTGTGGCGCGGGTCTTGGATTCGGATTTCTGCGGGAAGCTCTGGCAGGATCAGTGAATTCCCTGCGTGACTTGGCCGGACTGCAATATACAGCTCCACTGGTGGCGATCCCCTATCGAGAAAATGAACTGGAACAACGGCGGAAAAAGAACAAGAAAAAACTTATCATTGGTATAGTGGTTACCCTTGGAATCATTACTTTGGTTTTGATACACTATTTCTTGATGCCATTGGATCTTATTGGTTATCGTATCCAACGAAAATTGAGTCTGATGTAATCGAAAAGAGTTTCGAGGAAACGAACCTACCAATTGATTGCGATAGGAACGAATTTTAAAGGATTGGTTTGTCCTGTTACCAATGGGGATGGGATAATGCACGTTTTTGTATAATGTTTGAATTTGGTTATGCGAAACGATAATCCACCACTTTTCTATCAATGGGTTTGGTTGTCCATCGGAGTCGGTCTGGTATTGGCCGTTGTCTACTTGACGCTTACTTCAGAACCCATAAAAATGGGTATGGATATCCCTTTTTTCGACAAGATTGAACATACCTTCGCATATTCCGTGCAAATGTTTTGGTTTTCAATGATTTTTTTTAAACAAAGATGTCGTTTGATAATATCCGGAGGATTGATTCTTATGGGGGTTTGTCTCGAAATCCTTCAAGGGATGGGACAATACCGCTATTTTGAGTATGCTGATATGGCAGCGAATACGACAGGTGTGGTAATAGGATATGTGCTTGGGTTGACGTCGCTACGGTTTGGATTGCTATGGCTGGAAAATCGCATTGCTGTCAACAGAAATAGACAACCATAACCATAGTTTAGCGCATTCGATGCTTCCGAGTTCAAGAACACACCTTCTGCGCTAATCCGTCGCTACAAACTACGGATTCTAAACGGGGTATATTGAATCGGGAAAGGTATCACCAATCTTTTCGGACAATTGCCTACAATCCCGAAACTGCCTGTACAACATATGAATACTACAGCCGCTCCTGCTCAAGCCGGATCGACTCGCCATAATAGTCGTTTAACAAATTACGATATAACTGTTGTTCTGAAGTATCCAGGAAAAGTCGTTTTTCATGAATTGGAGTTTTTTCCTAACCCAGGCGTTTTGGTGACTCAGCAAAATAGTTTCATTCATCAGAAAACTCGTCGTCTTGGGGAATTCCACTCGAAGTCTTGACAGAATTACCAACCCATGGGGTAAGTGTTCACCCGTCTATCTTGCGGGGATCAACAAACCTATGTACCGTTGTTGATCGGGTAGCCAGTTATATAGTGATTCGTTACAATAATCCCTGTCGGAGAATCACCGAGAAGGCGCTTGGCTGCATATTGAGTCTGACATAGGGGGAGACTGCCAAGGCGATTCAGCAGACGTCGCGTGGCTGGAATTGGCCCTTACGTAGTGACATCCAGTTAGAAGATCTGGCCCGAATGTTCAATCCGATCATTCAGGGATGGATCAACTACTACAGTCGCTACTACAAGTCAGCCCTGTACCTGACCCTAAAATGCCTGGAACGTCGTCTGATTATGTGGGCGATGCGAATACAAACGCCTACTGCATCATCGCAGACGAGCCGCACAGTGGTTGAATCGCATCGTGCGGAAACAGCCCTCTGTTTGCTCACTGGCGATTGCTGTATGCCTCGGCTGGACGATAGAGCCGGATGAGCGGAGACGTTCACGTCTGGTTCTGTGAGCACCTGGAGGGAAAGTTCCTCTGGGCGACTCGACTTGTCTCTCTGCTCGGTCTTTAAAATACTCCCGATTCGCAGGATCATAGGGATTTGCTCCGCCGCAAATTTTAACGTGGCGTCGGATAGGCACATCGGCCATCTGAAATACCCCCAGCCATTGTCGCTTCCCTTGTTGATTCAACACAAACGTTCCGATATTCTGACGCCCTTCTATGCGGGAACTATATCGATGTTTTATCCAGGCTTTGGTTTTGTTACGATGGCGCAACCAGCGACAAAGCCCGTAATATAACTCATTATCCAGTGCACTGAATAAGCGTTTGGCCACCACCTGACGGTTTGAGAAAGCCCAGCCTCGTAGTTTGCTGTTAAGCTTTCTAAGCATCGCATCAAACGGTAAGTTTTGCGATTCCTTAAGAAAGGTTTTCAACAGGTCCCGAAACTGGGTTACTTTCTTACCCCCTATGTCAGGCGAGGATCAGTCTGGAAGTGACCTTTATCCTGACCAGACGGCAGCCGGTATAAAGAGGGCATGACTTTGATATAGGCTTTAGGATGAAACTTGGGAACCTGTGTTCTAATGTTAATGCGGATTTTACTCTCTAAAATCGGTCTATTTTCACCTTCTAGTCCTTGGGGTTAGTGGTTTTGAGGGGTTTTTTGTTTTCAACATAATGTATATAATTAGCCATGCATACAGCGCATGGCCATTTACACCTCGAAATCCAAACATCCCGGAAAAGTCCGGTCGGCTTCCTTCGTACCACCTTTCGCGAAAAGGGCCAGATGAAGCATACTCAGCACGGCCGTGTCACCGGCTGCACGTTGGATCAATTGCAAACACTCCAATTAGCGTTCCGTGAGCAAGTGATTCCAGTCGGTGCGCTAGAGGCCTTTCAGATTTTATAGAGCCGGGAGTATGGCGCCAGTTATGCGATTCTCGTCCTCGCGAAGCAGTTAGGTTTACCTCAGGTCTTGTACTCTCGCCGCGAGCCTTGGGTGAATGATTTACTCGTGATGATTGTCGACCGTTTAGTGTATGGCGACAGTAAATTATCGCTCTGCAACCACTATCCAAATACCTGCATGTGGGAATTAAATGGGGTGACCGAAAAACCCAACGCCGATGCGCACTGCTATCGGGCGATGGATAAGTTACTCCAGCGTCAGTCCACCATTCAAAAGAAACTTGCCCACCAGCATTTACAATCGGGTCATCTGGTGCTTTATGACATCACCAGCGTTTATTTCGAAGGCGAATACCCGACCAGTGAATGGGTGAAATTCGGCTACAATCGGGATCGCAAGAAAGGGTTCGAACAAATCGTCGTCGGCTTGATTTGTAACGCGCGGGGCTGCCTGGTTGGGGTTGAAGTCTATGCGGGGAACACCAAAGATGAAACCACAGTTATTGACAAAATTCATCAAATTAAAACGGACTATGGGATTGAGAAAATCATCTTTGTGGGCGACCGAGGGATGATCACCCAGAGTAATATTGAAGCGATTAAAAGAGACGACGATCTAAACACGATCAGTGCGTTGACTCATGGCGGTATGATGAAGCTCCTTGAGGAAAAAGTGATCCAATCGATCTGTTCGATGAACACGCCATCCATGAGGTCGTGGATCCCAACAAGCCGGGTCGACGCTATTGTCTGTGTCGTAATCCTGTCACCGCCGAACCGGAAACCCAGACCCGGAAACGGCTGCTGGAACTGACCGAAACCCAGTTGCAGGGTATTGCGAATTATAAGCAAAAAACAACGGTCGAGAAACTCGGTGCACGGGTCGGTAAAATCTTGGCAAAATACAAAATGGGGACGTTTATTCGCTGGTCTATTGACGCTGACTCCGCCCAGAGCACCTCCCGACACCATCGTTTAAGGTGGTCGATTGATACCGAAAAAGTCACGCACGAAAAGCGCTTTGATGGGTGTTACATCATTAGTACCGATGTCGAGGAAACCCGCATGAATACATTGGAAGTCGTCAATGCGTATAAGAGCCTGACCTTTGTGGAGCGTGCTTTTCGCAACCTCAAAACCGTGCAGTTGGAAATTCGTCCGGTTTATCATAAAAATGATGACCGCATTCGCTGTCATGTGTTTTTATGCATGTTAGCCTATTATCTGCAATGGCATATGAAGCAACGGTTGGCGCCCTTATTTAAAGCAGATGGAAAGAACCGCGAGAGGTGTTGGACGTTTCGCGGTGTGATTGATTGTCTGACCCAAATAACCCGCAATAAAGTCAGCGCACAGGGCGTTGAGTTTCATCAAAATAGTACGCCGACTGTTGAACAACAACAGATACTCGATTTAATGGGCGTCAAAATGTAGCCATGCCTCTTAAAATTTAGAATACCCCCTAGACCCAGAAGTGGTACGGGATTCTAGCGTTCTTGATGTTGTAAAGTCCGTCAATAACCGTGATTCCCTGTTGGGTAGCTAATGAAAGTTTCTTTGGGCACCCTTGCTTTCGCCTACTTCTTCCCTTCTTTCAGGACAAAGGCTGGACTTCCACCAGCTAGCTGGCTATCAGCCAGTCACACCGCTACTGCTCCAGTCGGTCGCCGTCAAGCGCAGCTTAGCTTAGCGTTAGTGCTAGTGGCTGGAATTGTTCGGTATGGTAGAATTTAGATACAATTAAAGTGTTGGAGGGTATATGTCAGTCGTATTTAAGCAAACAATTGAAAATATTAAAGAACTTTCGGCGGCTGAAAAAGCCTTAATGGCGCATTGTCTTATTTCTTCTTTGGAGTCACAACAAGATGAGGGTGTGGATGAGGCATGGGCACATCTAGCAGAAGAACGATATTTGGAGCTTGAGTCTGGGGCAGTTAAAGGTATATCGTGGGAAGAAATTAAACATGAAATAAAAAGTGAAGATGCCCAAAATTATATTTCACCCTGTTGTTGCAATTGAAATTAAGGCATCATACGAATGGTATCAAAATCAGTCAGAGGGTTTAGGTGATGATTTTTTGTCTGAGTTGGAGTCAGCATACCAGGCAATCATCGAATTGCCTGATACGTGGCCTAAATTTAACATTGCATTATCGTAGGTTTTTACTGAGTAAATTTCTTTTTTCTGTAGTTTACCGTGAAAATGAACGTTCTATTTTTGTTGTGGCAGTAATGCACAATAGTAGAAAACCAAACTATTGGAAAAATTGCAC
>JAZGGE010000038.1:0-2290 GCA_036480195.1 Methylococcales bacterium | reverse complement strand
AACACAAGGTAATTTATATCGGTAAAGCCAAGAATCTGAAGAACCGTGTATCCAGTTATTTCAGAGTACGAACCGCATCACCAAAGCAACAGGTGATGGTGCAACGTATCGCTGCTATAGAGGTAACAATGACTCATACTGAGGGTGAAGCACTATTACTGGAAAATCAGCTAATTAAGCAGTACAGACCACGATATAATATTAATCTTCGGGATGACAAAAGTTATCCATCCATCTATTTGACTACACATCAGGATTTCCCAAGAGTCGGTTTCCACCGTGGAGCGAAAAAAAAACAAGGACGTTATTTTGGGCCGTATCCAAGTGCTGGTGCAGTTCGGGAGAGTCTGAAATTGTTGCAAAGAATTTTCCCTGTACGGCAATGTGAAGATACCATGTTCCGAAACCGTTCTCGGCCGTGCTTGCAATATCAGATTGAACGATGTACTGCGCCATGTGTTGGTCTAATAGATCAATACGAATATCAACGGGACGTACAGGACACGGAAATGTTTTTAGAAGGAAACGGGAACCGTCTTATCGATGAACTGGTGCTTCGTATGGAACAAGCTGCTGAAAAGCTTGAGTACGAAAGGGCCACGCATTACCGGGATCAGATTGCCGCACTTAGAACAATTCTGGAAAAACAATATGTGAGTGGTGCGCAGGGCGATATAGACATCATCGCTTGTAGTTCTATGGGAGGTACGGCGTGTGTTCAGGTCTTTTTTGTTCGCGGAGGACAGCACATCGGTGACAAAACTTTTTTTCCTGAGATGACCGGCGAGTATGAAGCACAAAAGGTACTGGAAGCCTTCGTACCCCAATATTATCTCGGTAAAACTATTCCCAATGAAATTTTGATCAGTCACGAGCTAACTGATGTTAGTTTACTATGCGAAGTTTTAAGCGACCAGGCAAACCGTTCTGTGCAAATTTCTTATCGATTGAAGGGTGAGCGTCGAAGATGGCTATCGATGGCGCTCACCAATGCTGAAAATGGATTAAAAGTAAAGCTCGCAAACCGGGCCAATTTATACACACGATATCTTAGTTTGCAACAAGAACTTGGCTGTCAGTCCCTCCCAAAACGGCTGGAGTGTTTTGACATTAGCCATACCCAAGGCGATCAAACTGTAGCGTCTTGTGTGGTATTTGATCTGAATGGGCCAGTAAAATCTGCTTACCGTCGTTTCAATATCAGCGGGATAACACCCGGGGATGATTACGCTGCATTAGCTCAAGCCGTTTCCCGACGATTTAAACGAATCAAAAAAGGTGAATCGGAGATTCCCGATATTCTTTTTATAGACGGGGGAAAAGGTCAGGTCAGTGCAGTAAAAAAAGTATTGGATGAACTCGAATTCGATGGTTTTTTACTCATTGGCGTCGCTAAGGGGCCCAGCAGGAAAGCTGGAATGGAATCATTTTTCATCGCTGATGATGTACAACCGCTCTCATTCTCTTCCGGTTCGCCTGGCTTGCTGTTAGTTCAGCATATACGGGATGAAGCCCATCGATTTGCTATCACTGGACATCGGCAAAGGAGAGCGCGAACCAAGAAACAATCTATCCTTGAAGCAATCGAGGGCCTGGGGCCAAAAAAGCGGCAAAAACTGCTGAAACAGTTTGGTGGATTGCAGGAAGTATCCAAGGCAGGTGTCGAAGCCCTCTGTACCGTTGATGGTGTTAATCGAATATTGGCCCAACGGATTTACCAAACGTTCCATGACTAAGAAGAAAAATAGCGATGCAATTGAATATACCTACCTACTTGACGTTAGTCAGAATTGCCCTAATACCGGTGTTGATGATTGTTTTCTATCTTCCTGGGAAATGGATGCATTTGGCTAGTGCAGTGATTTTTACCTTAGCTGCGATTACCGATTGGCTGGATGGTTATCTGGCTCGAAAACTGAATCAAACAACAGCTTTTGGAGCGTTCCTCGATCCAGTTGCTGATAAACTTATGGTGGCGGCAGCACTCATCCTTCTGGTTCAGGCGGATCCCCAGCCACTATTGGCTATTCCTGCAATCGTTATTACCGGACGGGAGATAGCAGTTACCGCGTTGCGGGAATGGATGGCAGAGGCCGGACAGAGCAAAAAGGTCGAAGTATCATGGCTTGGTAAGCTGAAAACAGTCACTCAAATGATAGCGATTATTACCTTGTTGGTTGGCTTGGATGTTCCGTGGGAGTTTATTACAGTGTCAGGCTATGTGATGCTTTATATCGCCGCAATTTTGACTCTTTGGTCTATGGTTAACTATCTTAAGGCTGTTCTGCCA
>JAZGGE010000037.1:0-4868 GCA_036480195.1 Methylococcales bacterium | reverse complement strand
TTGAAAAACAAGAAAATATGGAGATTATTGCCGAAGCCCCCAGTGGTGAAGAAGGCTATCGACTCTATAAAGATCGAAAACCAAATCTCGTCATTATGGATCTTTCCCTGCCGGGGCAAGGAGGTCTGGCAACTATTTCACGAATATGCAAATATGATCCTGCCGCTATTATCTTAGTATTTACCATGCATCAAAATCCTGCATTAGCATTAAAATCAACACAGGCAGGCGCAAAAGGCTATATCACTAAAAGCAGTCAACCCGATGTGTTGATTAGGGCAATTTATGATGTACATAATGGATTAACAGTGATAAGTCCAGATATTGCCCAAAAGCTTGTTTTTGAAAAAATGGGGGGTGAAGGTGCAGCTTTAGCAGAGCTGACTATTCGTGAATTTGAAATTTTTCGAATGCTTGTTGAGGGAAAATCAACTGATACTATTGCCAAAACACTAAATATAAGTCCAAAAACTGTGTCGAATTGTCATTATTTGATTAAGCGAAAATTGAATGTAAACAGTGATATTGAACTGACTCGTTTAGCCCTTAGAATGAATATTGTTGATCTTTTAGAGCATTCTTGAAAATGGTGGGCAAAAAAGCGTTGCACAACTCTATTGGATAGGAGTAGTATGTCCCCAAGATAGCTTGGAAAGTGGCATTAAAATTTACAATCCACTGAAATTATTATCCACTATAACTTAGCCGTGGCTTAATAAACTTGTTTATTAAAAGCGGTTGATGAGGAGGCTTCTAATGTCTAAATCAATTTTCCATTCCGCTTTTGTCATTTTTGTTACGTTACTTTCCTGTAATTCTCCGTCGTGGGCGTTGCCCGATATTCGGGATGCTTGGCTTGCTGAGTATCCCGCCGCCTGCGCTGACCTTGTCGGCGCAGCGAACGACTGTTCTATGTGCCACAGCACAGGACCCGTCCGAAACCCCTATGGCGCAACTCTAGAAAGCACTATCACACCGACCGTCGTAATCCCGGATTTCGTAGCCGTAGAGCTGCTAGACTCAGACAACGACAGCATCAATAACTTGCAAGAAATCAACAACTGCACTCTCCCTGGCGGCGAGCCTGCCGAACCTGGGGGCGAGGTTATCGGAGAAGACGCCGATGGTAACTTTGTACTCGATGTTGGTGGTGATGTGTTTGTGCAAGTTCTTTTCAGCAAGGCTGCAAACCGGAATATCTTTGTCGTCAACGAGCCAGTGACACAACCAGAGACGTGCACCGTCGGATCCACGATAATCGATCAATGTTTCATGGATACCCGTTTGTGCATCGGGCCTGGCCCAGGTGGCGATTTTGATTGTTCCAATATCTTAGGGCAAAACAAATTCCTGGGTAATTTCAGCGCTGGCACCGTAATCAAAACGTCCATCCAGGTCGATGAAGGTAGGGATGGCACAATTGACCATGTCTTTCACAGCACCATTGCCAACAATAGCGATAGAGTTGACCACGTCCGCACGTCCAATTTGGCATCAGGGGTCTGGCGATTGGATTGGGAGGATCTCCCCGGGGGGGGGGATAACGACTTCAATGATATAGTCGTTATGATTTATTCCCGGCCGGTGAACAGCAATCTTGGCGAAGCTGATTGGAGAGGGAATGCGGATTTATCACAGTTTCGATATCTCAACAACATAACTGTCGATCCGCTAACAATTCCCCCGAACCAGCGGAAACTTCGACTCACCCAGGTGATCACCAATTCGGGTAACGAAATTGATGCTGCTTTCTGCGCTATGCTTAATTTCGCAGGGCCTAGCAGACCCGTCCAAGGATATACGTACAAACAGGTGAACAATGCTGGAGATCCTTTAAGCACTCTTGATGGTATACCTGATTGCAATAATAACTTGTCTAAGGAGCCGAGCGTACGCCTCACTCTCGACCAAATGCAGCCATCCCCGGGACGATGTCCCAGCAGTCCGCCACCCACTTTGCCAACCGGCGATATCGTTACGGTTCCCGGCGCATCTGGTTCAGATGACTTAGGTATCCTGAGCTTGTTTTATGAGGTAAGCTTGGCCGCGATCGGTGATAACCTGGAAAATGAGAGTCCGGAGGAGATTCGTCAGCGTGCTTTGGACTCCAGTCTCGGTGTCTACACGGACGTGCTGCTCAACTTCCGTCCCGGTCTCGGTGCCCTAATCTGCCCGAACGGCGTTGACACCTGGTTTGATGCCGCACCCGACCCTGAAATTGCAAACGCAGGTTACGGTTGGTATACGCCGATAGTTTCCATTGCATCGCCGGTAGAGGTGAGAACGCCATTGATGAGCTCGACGGTCTTCGGTCGGAGCACCCCCACCGAAGCGAGACTCGTGATACTTTGGGAAGACAATCTTGAAACACATCTTTCGGGGCACCTTATCCACGATCCGGCCATTCGTACGAACTTCATGATCCAGCCGCAAACGTCATTCTTCGGAAATCTGAGAGCTGACTTTCCTGACGACCTCCCAGACGGATTCTTGGGCAAGGCAACAATTTTCGTCACGGAAGTGAGTACGGGTGAACCGATTGTTACAACCGCCCTGTTCTTTGCCAAGGATGCAACTGCCCCCCAAGTGACTGAGGCACATACCATCCGAAACGATACGAATATCAGCTTCGATATCGTTGCCCAGGATGTTGCCGCGGGAGTCAATGTGCTCCGGGTAACACCAACTATCGACGGAGTGGCGCAATTACCTATCACGCTGCAACTTGAGAGCGGTAACTTCCGCGATGCAACGCGATTTGTGAACCAAATGGACTCAGTTTCGGCGACCGATATGATTAATGCAGAGGTTCAGGCGAATGACGAGTTCGCGAACTCGCTCAGCTTGAATCTCCCGATTGCGAGCGCCGGAGTGGACCGAACCATGGAGTGTACGTCTGCAGAGGGTGCTTCGGTTCTCCTTGAAGGGTCGAATTCAGGCATCCCACCGGAATCTTCGACTGTATTTACCTGGGAAGGCTCCTTTGGAAGCCTCAAGGGTCAGAGCGTCAACCCGATACTTCCGATTGGAAACCACAATATTAGCTTGGAACTCGAAGATGAACGAAGTTTCACGGGAACCGATGAGGTAAAAATTGAAGTCACCGTGGGAGATGCCTGCTTAGTTGTCTGTGATCCTAACACCCCCGGAGCGATTATCGGCACGAATGGAGATGATCGCCTTATTGGTACGGCAGGTAACGACGTCATCATCGGCTTAGGTGGGAATGACAGAATTATCGGATTGGGCGGTAATGACTGTATTGAAGGCGGTTCCGGGAACGACTTTATCAACGGTATCGGTGGCAATAATCAGATTGATGGTGGCCTCGGAAACGATCACATTATAGGTGGCACTGGCGCTAACAAGATCGCCGGTGGCGCAGGGAATGACAGCATCGAAGGCGGCAGTGGTGCTGATATAATTACCGGTGGTTCGGGAAATGATCGTATCAATGGCGCTTCCGGTGACGATAAAATTGATAGCGGCCCCGGCCGTGATCTGATCTTAGGTGGCTCTGGTACAGACAAGTGCTTAAACGGCGAGCGAGTCAGCCAGTGTGAATGAGGTACGTAGGGGGAAGTAGGGGACGGATTTATTTTAACAAAATAAATCCGTCCCCCTTTAAATTCTGAAACAGGCACATAGCAAGCTCGCAACTGTTTCAGTAACGCAGTCTATCGGCAAAAATCGATCGCTAGAAATCCGTATCCGTGACCGCGTGAAGTATATGTATCTCTAAAACTTGGAACAAAATAACCAATCACTATCTATCTTGTGACATTAATAAACTAATTAAAATTATTGAAGGAAGAAAAAATAATGAAAAAATCATCAATAGCACGAACTCTAGTTTTTTCCATATTGTTCGGAACGATTTTCCTGTCAGGCTGTGCGTTCACAAAACATGCCAAAGATTTTAACGGCTTAACTACACCAGATGGAGATGCCTATCACCTAAATACATCCAAATACGCTTTGCATTTTTTATTTGGTTTCTTTCCGCTTATCGGTGATGCCAGTATTGAGCAAACCGTTTCTGATTTTACTACTGCGGCCAAGGAAGATGGCGCTTCACAAGTGAGGATTGCTTATTCTGATAAATTTAACTGGTGGTTCATATTTCCTCCATTTACCTTCTTGCTAACACCGGTTTCAACTACTGTACTTGGCGATGCAATCATCAAACCTGAAAACTTTACAGCAATTCCCGCTCTCAATAAATAAAAAATAAATTAGCCAGCAAACAAAAAACGTTTCATAGATATTGAATTTATGAGAGAAGTTTAGATTATTTTGTTGTTTTCCAATTGACCAAAAAAGTAGATTCTTCTCCAGTTTTGTGTATGTATATTATACTTCACGCGATCACGGATGTGGATTTATATCGGTCGATTTTTGCCGATAGACTGTGTTGCTGAAATAGTTGCATAGCTAGGTGCAACGCCAAAAATAAGAAAAAAGACAAGGAAAAAAAGGGGGACAGATTTATTTTAGTAAATAAATCTGTCCCCTTTAGATTAACTGGTCAACATTTTCAAAATCTCTCTTAATGCGCCCACTATTTTATTTTTCCTCTTGCCTGCTAATATCTGCGATTCAGCCATGAGTGACAGAAATTCAAGATGTTCAGTGACGGAACTAAACTCTCTTGGACTCCCTGCGCGTTTTTTTGCATTTATGTAACTGCTTATGATTTCAGACTTGTTCTCTATTAAAGATTCCTGACTAAGATGTTTGAGTAATTGAAAATCGGCATATTCGGCTAGTTTCCAGAAATTTGTTTGTTGCTGGTTACTAATTATTGAGACATCCAAGTCTTGAATTTTAGCTTGCATCACTTCATCAGTCTTGTTTTTATCCCAATT
>JAZGGE010000036.1:0-5743 GCA_036480195.1 Methylococcales bacterium | reverse complement strand
CTTTGCAACCAAGCCAACATTTCCAGTTCTTAGCTTCGTCAACCGAGCAGCAATAGTTGATATCTGGCCTGATGCTGCATTGGTCGCTATTCTGGTCGGCGCGAAATTTTCTTCAGCCGCGATATTTTGAAAACTTGAGGCAAGTTGTTCTTCGGTTAGTCCACGAGTATCCCGCGTCGCTCCAACTCCTGTTAAAGCATTCCTGCTATGCACCATCGACCGGCAGGCATCAAACAAATCCTGCTGCAACGCATTTCTTTCTTCGTTTGGGTTTCTTACGAATCCTGAACAAGTCGCCCGCACTGCAGATTCTGTCTCAGCCTGCAACTGGGATATTCCCGTAAAGCCGTCAGACGCTCCCGGTGCGTCATTGGGAGTTTCAGACGGCGTATCTATTGGAGTTTCGTCGCCTGGGGCCCTATCCGTAGGCACTTCCTGAGCATATACTCCTGTAGAAATTGAAAATACAGCACACAATCCTGCTATAAGCCCAACCCTCAAGTCATGGTATTTTATATTGTTAGTTTTCACCTTACCCCCTTAGACCTTAGTTTTTAGAATATTGATATAGACCTCTCGCCAATTTTTAAGCCTCCTTCGGTACAAAGAAAAAGTCCCCGGACTCATGACCTGTATGCCGAATAGGAGCGTACTGTGGCGCTTGATCAAAACCCACCCGATCAGCGGCATTTTGAACTTCACTATAGACCTTTCGATACAAAGCTTGCCCTTCCAAAATATCGCTATTTTTTTTCAGCGCATCCACAAAGGCCTTGGCAAAAATAGAATGGCCGTCCGACCCACTGTCGAGTACGGGCTTCAACCCACCGGAGGTAAAAACGGTACGGGATTTAGCCTGTGCCATCATTTCTAACCATTTATGTTTCAGATCGGGTGACATTCCTGACTCCAGGCGAGCAAGAGACGTTCGAGTCATGGCTCCGGAGTAGCAAGAATCTGCCACCACTAAAACATGCTTCACCGACATGGTATTTATAATATCGGTAATTGCATCAGTGGAAATCCAGTTTGCCGTACTCTCCGGCTCCGCGTCGATTGGCAACCACTGCCCTTCCTTGTTGACTTCATCAAGTTCGCCATGCCCCGCATAGTAAATTAGCAAATTATCTTTCTCGGTTAATTTCTTACGCAGCTTATTTAGAGCTGAAAGTATGCTATAGCGGTTAGCATTGGTCAAAACCGTTGTTTTAAAATTGTATTTTTCCCGCAATAGCTTGTCGATTTCCCTAACATCATCTATCGGTGTATCGAGGGAGGGCATATGAGAGTATTTTTCATTCCCAATGAGCAAAGCATGATACCCACCAAAATCTATATTCTCGGCGAGTTGGATTAATCTGCTTCTGTCAGTATCAGCAACGGGTGTGAGTTTACTATTGCCACCCATAGATAGAATGACAAAGTTTAGATCTGCCTTACTGCCCTTGCGGTCAATCAACGTGATGTTAACAGGCGTTCTTTTACCACCAAGATTAATCTTGGATTTAAACAAACCTGCATCATCAATTTGTTCTATGTGATCGTTAACGGAAAAAGTCATTAATCCGGCCGGCGCCTTTGCGCTGCCTGTAATTTCACGAATACTCACCGGTGAACGCAACTTGTACGTAAGCACACCACGGGTAACACTTAATGGCGGATCAATCAGTTCAATTGCTGGCGGTTCATTAGAAGCTACCTGCATAGCATTTTGGTTTTTGGCCTCGGAGAGCTTTCGCTGCAGCTTACGGCGTTTCCGCTGTTGCTTGTTGATTTCGTTCTGAAGTTGGCGTAATTCCTCATCTCGTTGGGCAAGCGAATTAGTCTGTATTGCAACCAGTTTTTTATTATCCGCTGCCAGCTTGTTTTTCTCTCCTTCCAACTGTGCTACCTGCTGATGTTGCACCCTCAATTCACGAGCCGCTTGGGCTAGCTGCTGGGCAACTGATTTCAAGGCGGTATCATTGACTGAACCCCGGTTACTAAACTTTTCTTCAAGCGACTGATTTTCCTGGGCCAGTTTTTCCATTTTTTGAACGGCTTCACCCGCATTCGCTTGCAAGTTTTCTAATCGCTCCTCCCTTTGTTTCAACTGGGCGCTAAGCTTCTCGACTTGGCTCCTTTGTTGCGCCACGGTTAAATTTTGGGACGACTCGAGACGTTGTCTTTCTTTTTTCAACTCACTTGTTTCAGCATTTAGACGATCAATTTTCTGTTGTTGGGAACGCATATTTTGGGTTGCAAGCTCTAATTTTTGTGCCAACTGTTGCATCCCGGTGTCCTTAACAGCTCCTTTTTGAAGTTGGCTTTCTAACTGTTTATTCTTTACGACTAACAACTCCATTTTCCGAACCAACCCGTTAGTATTCTGATTTTGGCGCTCGAGGTTGCTTTCACGTTCATCTAATTGAGTCGTTAATGCCGAAATTTTTTGCTGATGTTCGGACTCGGTCGTCGTTTCGAAACTCTGTTTTTCCTCGTAATCCTTTTTTAGCTCTTCAAGCTCCGCTTCATTCTCTGCAAGCTTGGTTCGAAGGGCTTTGGATGACTGACGGTTTTCCTCGATTTCCTGCTGATAAGATCCCACCCGTTGTTCTGCAGCTTCAAGGCGTGCTGTCAATGTTTTATTTTCTTTGGTATAGGCTTGCTCGAGCTGTTTCAACTGTTTTTGTTGGTTGTTAGCCTGACTCTGATCGAGCTGCAACTGCTGTTGATACTGTATCAATGCTTGCTGAGAATACTGGCCAGCAGGAGCATTTTTTGCTGTTTCCAGTTGCTCTTGTGTTAGATTCAATGCCGCCAACGTACGATTGAGTTTATTGCGACTGGCCTGAATTTGCGAACCGGAACGCGCCAAATGTTTCCTTAACAATTGTGCTTCCTGTTGACTTTCGGAAAGGTCCTGCTTTAATGAATCAACTTCTTTTTGAACGACTCCGATACGCTTTTGGGTTTCCAATTCAATCGACGAGGCAAATGCCAAATCATCCCCAGTCAAGCCGGAAGATTTACGATACATATTCAGTGCTGTTGGGATACTGCGTTCGACCCCTAAGCCCTTCTCATAAAGATAACCAAGATTGACTTGAGCTCTGGAGTTTCCTTGCTCGGCTGCTTTCTTGTACCATGTGAGCGCCAAATCATAGTCCGGTTCGACGCCAAGACCCCGCTCGTAAATTTCCCCAACATAGGCTTGGGCTTCTGCCTTGCCTTCGTGAGCCTGGGGCAACCATACTTTTAAAGCAGTTTTGTAGTTTGCCCGGTCATAGGCGGTAAACTCTCCACCACGTATGCCACAATCGAAACCATCAGTTTTAATAGCCCGGCGAGGCGCCATGAAGGTGAAATTCTGTCCGAGTTGTCGCACCTCTCCAGGAAGAAGACAATCAACAACAAAAAAATCTTCCGCATGCCGAGAATCGGATTCGGCCAATGAACTTGCGGTTTCTGATGGCTTTAAGGCGCAACCGGACAAACTATAGATAGCGAGCGTAAGAACACCGCTCAAAGTAATATTTAACGTCTTTATACAGAGTTCTCTGTAGGTTGACTGCGCGACAACTTTAATATTCATAATAGATCGACCTCGGCTGGAATGAACAATTCTCTTATATAATTGAGTAAAACTGCACATTCGATATAACAACTGATTATAAGCACTGTCCAGGTTTAATTTATGTGAACTAATACCAATTCAGCGACTTCACGACTACCGGCTATAAGTACTCCGACTAGATTATTGGCAGAAACAAGCAACAACTACGCCATTATCTCTCTAGAATTATTTTTATAGCTTACAATCCTTTAGTTACACACCTATCACGACACCCTGGGTGGAATCAACTACCCACCCGTCTTTAATTATGTTTCTTACTATCTAACTATCTAAACCAGATATGTCACCGTCAATACAACACATCAGAATGTTGCCGATAAAAAATGTCCTGGAATCAATCACCCATGGCTTTTTACCGCACTTTGATAAACAGCCGTGGCAACCTGTTGATGAACTTTTTTATCGAGAGCAGCCGGTACAAGCTCTTCATCTCCCGCCAGGCTTGATAGGGTTTCTGACACTGCAATTTTCATTTCATGGGTAATCAGTCCTACGCCCGCATTGAGGGTTCCTCTGAGCATACCGGGGAATGCCAGCATATTGTTCACCGTCTTTCCATCTGTAGCAAAAATAGCCCCCCGCTCAAGAGCAACCTCCGGCATGATCTCCGGATCCGGATTCGACAACGCCATGATAATTTGCCCCTTTCGCACCATTGAAGGTTTTATCAAATCTTTGACTCCGGTTGTAGCCACAACAACATCCGCCTTCGCCATCAGGGTTTTAAGATCTACCGACTGCCCCCCCAGCGCACGTAATTTCTTATTTGCCTGCTCATTCACATCGCATCCGAGCACATCCTTTACTCCGTACTCCTTCAATAATGTACAAATTCCCATTCCCGCTGCGCCCAATCCCAACTGGCCAAATACCCTATCTTTAACATCAACTCCAACATGCCTGGCTGCGGTTAGCAATGCTGCCAAAACAACCATTGCAGTACCATGCTGATCGTCGTGGAATACCGGTTTATCGATTCTGCCAATCAACTCTTCTTCAATAGTGAAACACTCCGGCGCTTTTATATCTTCAAGTAATATTGCCCCAAATGAAGGTGAAATAGCCTCTACAGCTTCAATAACACGCAAAGGATCATTTTCCTTCAGTAAAATCGGGATGCCAGAAATTCCTACCAGTTCAGAGAGTATTGCGGCCTTGCCTTCCATAACCGGCAAACCGGCTTCCGGGCCAATATTGCCCAACCCTAAAATAGCCGTACCGTTGGTTACTATGGCAACACTATTCTTTATATTGGTGTAATCTGATATTTTGGACGGATCCTTTTGGATTGCTTCACACACCCTGGCTACACCGGGAGTATAAAGATCCCGCAAAACCTCCAGCGAACCAATCTCCATTTGAGAAATCATTTTTATTTTTCCACCGCTATGACGGTTGAAAACCCGATCTGATTTCCCAACAATCTTTGTCTTGTCCAACGCATTGATTGAATCAGCCAGTTTAACGACAGAAGCGGGGTCATCATATTCAATGGTGATTTCCCAGATAGTATCCTTATCCATGCGGCTAACGGCATTTACACCTTCCACCGTCGCACCGAATTCACCTATAACTGCTAAAATCTTCGCTAAACAGCCCGGTCTATGGATCGCTTCTACTAGCAGGATTTCAACAACTCTCAATATATATCTCCTCTTTGTTCATCAATAATCTCGACCCATCTATTCAGGTATTATTCATATTTATGAAGATACCTGCTTTTCCGATACAATGCTAGCACTATGTCATTACAAAATACGGACAAAAAGACAAACAAGAGGCAAGTTCCTTGAAAGAAATCGCCTTGATATTGTTTCTCAGCTATTTCCCACCGCTATTTGCCACAGACGCCATACGTGAACAGGCGGTAGTCGAAGAAATTGAAGATTCCCTCGTTGAGGGTGAAATCGTCTGGCTGAATGGAAAAACCCGGTTCCTTGCACTATTAACTGATTCAGCAACCAAGAAATCCCGTGGCGCGGTAGTCATGCTACACGGCATGGGAAAGAATCCGAACACCTATGATGTCATCCGGCCTCTCCGCACCCGACTGCCTGAGCACGGGTGGATTACTCTATCCCTGCAAATGCCATTACGTGAAATCGGCGTTGAGATCGAAGACTATTT
>JAZGGE010000035.1:0-4418 GCA_036480195.1 Methylococcales bacterium | reverse complement strand
GTGAACCGTATCAAAAAGTTCGCCGACACCAGTACCATGAAGCGCCGACATCGTGTGCTTCTTGGAAAACTCAAGGAAAGGCAGTTTTACATCTAATTGCCGCTTGACTTTTTCCCGTTGCTCTGTTGTCAGTCCATCCCATTTGTTAAGGCCAATAACAATGGCTCGGCCTGCATCCAGAACCAAGCCCAACAAACTTGCATCCTGATCGGTAACTCCTTCGCTTGCATCAACAAGATAAATTACGACATTGGCTTTATCGATGGCTTGCATAGCCTTGATCACGCTGAATTTCTCGATTGCTTCAGAAATCCGGGCGCGTCTTCGCATACCTGCAGTATCAATCAGGGTAAATGGCTTGCCATCTCTTTCAAAGGAAATATAGATGCTGTCCCGAGTGGTTCCAGGCTGGTCGAATACAACAACGCGTTCTTCTCCCAGTATTCTATTGACCAAAGTCGATTTGCCAACATTGGGTCTTCCTACTACCGCAATTGCAATCCCGGCCGGTGTTGGTCCTTCTGCCGGATCTTTTTCCGGCAATAGTTGCTCAACATGGTCGAGAAGTTCGTGGACACCTCGGCCATGGGTTGCGGCAATCATGGATGGGTTGCCAAGACCGAGACTATAAAACTCCACGGTTTCCAGCTCGGTATTAATGCCGTCTGTTTTATTAGCGACAAGACAGACTGGTTTATCGGTTTTTCGGAGCTGGGTGGCAATCTCTTCGTCGGATGTACTTAGGCCCGCTCGTGCATCGACTAGAAACAGAATAATATCTGCATCATCGACAGCAGTTTGGATCTGATGGAGCATTTCCCTTTCGATACCATCAGAATTTTCAGTTATTCCACCGGTGTCCACCAGCAAAGCTTCCCGATCACCTCGGCGTAATCGTCCATATTGGCGATCACGGGTTAATCCGGGATAGTCAGCGACCAAAGCATCACGGGTACGTGTCAAATAGTTGAAAAGGGTGGATTTTCCAACATTGGGTCGGCCTACCAGGGCAATAACGGGTAACATATTTATAAGCAGAGAAGGGGGTATCAGAAAAATCTACGGTGTTTCACTGGCAACTGATAGGGCCGCCAATTCCCCATCTTTACCATAAACGTATATGACATCATCAACAACCAACGGTGGTACGGTGATAGGCTCATCGCCAATTTGAATCCGGTCTAATTGGTGACCATCTTCCTGATCAAGAAAATGGATGTATCCTTCAAAATCGCCGACGACTACGGTGTTTTTAAATATCACCGGAGCAGTTAGTTTTCTTTGATGCAGTTCGGTTTGTTTCCAGAGACCGGCGCCATTGCGCTGATCCAGTTTCCACAAATCGCTGACGTCGTCGGTAACATAAAGATAACGCCAGGTGACTGCAGTACCGGCAGATGAAGATATATCTTCCCGGTGCCAATATACTTCACCATCCTCGGCTGATAACGCGGCAAGTCCGCCCTGGAAGCTGGCAACATAAATAAAGCCGTCATCGTAGCTAAGATCTGCATCTATATCAACCAAGCGCTCAAGCTCAGATCGGCCACTGGGTTTGGCGAAGCTGGATTCCCATTTGACTTTACCTGTTTGAATTTGAAGCGCGAGCAATTTGCCGTTTGCATAGCCTTGGACGACCAGGTCATCAACGATGAGAGGCGTGCCGACACCTCTTAATGTGAGTGGTGGAACCGTTCGATCATAAGTCCAGATTTGTTCGCCAGTGGTGTGGTCGAGGCCGGTAATATGGCCGTCTATTGTACGGATAACAACAACACCATGGGCCGAAACCGGAACTGCCAGTACTTCACTGGATACTTGTTTTGTCCACAAGGTGGCGCCGTCAGTACTATCCAGTGCGATCACTTTAGCACTACTGGTACCGAATAACACGCTATTGTCACCAACTCCTGGGCCGCTGGCGATGGGTTCTTCCGTTTCAACTTCCCAAAACAGATCTCCATTTGAGGGATCCCGACTTTGAATGAGTCCTTCCCGGTCAGCAATAACGAGTTTGCTGTCAGCAATTTTGGGTCTCAGCTTGACGGATTGGCCACCAAAGCCTTCCCCGACAGTGAGATCCCAAAGGGTTTCGATCTTTATGGCGGTGGTAAGGTCAATAAGTTCAGCGGGTGGATCCGCATTGTCGTCATCGCCAAAGGCGTCCGAGAGGCGAATTATACTCTCGCTAATTGCTGACATTCCACCACATCCGGTAAGAGTAAGCGTTAGAATCAAAAGTAAGACACGTTGCATTATTTTGTGTTTGTCAACTCAGGTAAAGGGACTGTGACCTGATCCAGTTTTACTTGGAGCACGGCAGGGTTGCCACCGCCTGACATCAGGGCTTGTTGATAGGCAGATCGAGCATCGTCTTCCCGGGTGAGTTTCATATAAAGATCGCCCTTAAGCTCTTGATAGAGGCCGGAGAACTTGCCAGTCGTTGGAATATCTACTGTTTCCAGTAGTTGGAGGCTCTGCTCTATTTCACCTGAAGCCAGCATAATTCGACCCAGGCGGATTCTGGCAATATGTTTGATATTTAGATCTGTTGAGGTACCGATCGCAGTATTTAATGCCACTTTAGCACCATCAAGATCCTTTGAAATAACCAATGCTTTGGCTTTAAACAGGTTGGCGTACGCTCCATAGATTGTTGATGGATATTTTTCTTGTAGTTCTCCAGCTATGGTGATGATGGAATCGGTCTGCTTATCTTTGTTGGCAACCAATAATTGTTGGAATAGGTGAGACGCCTCTTGTGCTTTTGTAAGGGAATGGTTAGTCCATATCTTCCAGCCAAAAATAGCAATTAAACCGACAACGATGCCAGCGATTATGGAGCGACCATTTTCTGTCCACCATTTTTTCATCGCGTCCAGTTGTTCTTCTTCCGAGTTATAAACTTCCACAGGAACTCCTTATAGGATTTTTTTTAAGTAATCAGCCAATTCGTTTTGTGCTACGGTTGACTGGGGCGTATCATTCCGTAGCGGTTTTACACTGATTGTGCTATTGGCCACTTCGTCTTCACCCAGGATAAGGGCGAACCGGGCATTGCTTTTGTCGGCCCGTTTGAATTGGCTTTTAAAGCTTCCCCCTCCGCAATTTAACAGTAGCTTGAGATGTGGTAGTGCTTCGCGAAGTTGCTCGACAAGTTGTAGTCCGGCGGGCTCCGCACTGGCGCCGACCCGAATAAAATAGATATCCGATCCGGCGTTTGGTATCCGGGTTTTTGAGAGTTCAACCAGGGCGTTCAATCGCTCAAAGCCCAGAGCGAAGCCAATGGCATGGTTGCTTCTGGCGCCCAGTTGTTCTATGAGGCTGTCATAGCGGCCCCCGGCACAAACAGTTCCTTGTGCGCCCAGTTCACGGGTGACCCATTCAAAAACGGTGTTGCTGTAGTAATCTAATCCCCGAACTAAACGAGGGTTTAATACATAATCGACTTTGGAAACATCCAGTGCCTGGGTAATTGCTTCTAAATGTGCTTTTGATTCATCGCCAAGGTGGTTGGCGAACTCCGGGGCGGTGGAAATCACGGCGGCCATGTCCGGATTTTTGCTGTCTAGGATACGCAGTGGATTGGTTCCCAGGCGACGCAGACTGTCTTCGTCAAGCAGGTTGAGATTGGCGCGAAAATAGTCAACGAGCATGGCGCGATATTGCAGACGTTCTGCCGTTGTGCCTAGAGAATTGAGTTGCAACTGAAGATTGTCTCCAATACCCAGGCGTTTCCAAAACCGATGGGTCATCAAGATGAGTTCGGTATCGATATCCGGGCCGGGAAAACCATAAGCTTCCACGCCCAACTGGTAGAATTGACGGTAGCGACCTTTTTGTGGTCGTTCATGACGAAACATCGGTCCTGCGTACCATAGTTTCTGGGTTTGATTGTGCAGCAAACCCTGTTCGATACAAGCCCGCAGGCAGCCCGCAGTACCTTCAGGGCGTAATGTCAGCGAGTCGCCACTGCGATCCTCGAAGGTGTACATCTCTTTTTCAACGATATCAGTGACTTCTCCGATAGATCGACTGAACAGTTCGGTTCTTTCCACGATGGGGAAACGGATTTCCTGGTATCCATAACACTCCAGAACATCCTGTAAAACGCCTTCCACATGATGCCAAAGTGGTGTTTGTTCAGGGAGGATATCATGCATACCACGGACTGCCTGGATATGTTTAGCCATATTTTGTGTGACTGTCTCAGTAAATCGTGGGAATTAGGTATTGAATTCTGTAGCCAGGTATATCATGGGTTTTGGCTGGAACGGTATAAGCCGGCTTCTTCTGAATTGGGGAAGGTGGCTAGCAGTTGCTTGGCATAATCGTCAACATTTTTCTCGTTATTAAGCTTTCGTTCTGTTTGTACGCCTATCCATAAAGAATCGGATGTTGGTTTTGAGACGGATTCA
>JAZGGE010000034.1:0-5520 GCA_036480195.1 Methylococcales bacterium | reverse complement strand
TAGTTGGGTGTCGTTCATGTGGGTTTTCATCCTCCCATCATGAACAAATCTAAACGCTATTTCAGGCTCATTTCACGTTGGAAATAACCCCCCTCTTCAGGCTCATTTCACATTGGAAGAGGCTCAGACTTGACTTTACCCAGACTTCCAATACAAAATTGCTCGGAGTAATTAAATATTAAAATCGGTTTTTGGATGGAACAATTTAGAAACCGAAGAGACGCATCGAAATCTATATCAAAGTGTGATCTTTGTCACAGGAATGGTGTTATCATTTTCCATATCCTATGGCTAATACCGTTTAGCACGCAGACAGTGTTGTTGTTTCTAACCAAAATAGCTGTTTGCGATCAGCTCAATGGAAAAAATGGGGGTAGCATCGGTGAATAGGTTTTTCAGGACGCGGCTAAATACCAGGCTCGGCATTTTTGTACTACTCTGGAGTGTAGCACCAGCAGGTCTCACTTGGGCGGAATCTGAATCCCCGGTCGGAAATATTGTCTCAGAAACAATTCAGCAGGGTCTTAACGCCTACAGACGCAACAACTTCGACCGTGCGGAAGAAAACCTTCTCAAAGCCGAGAAAATTGCATCTTCAAACAAAGAACTCAGTGATCAAACTCTTATATCGCGGCATTTAGCCGATGTTTATTTCTCGATGGGTCGTTATTCCGAATCAGTTGAACGCCTCAAGCAAATACTAACCAGGAAGGCACAAAATGATTTATCGTCATCGGAGAGAATAAACGTCCAGTTAGCTTTGGGACGGGCTTACGAACGACTCGGCCAGCAGGCCAAAAGCCGACAATTACTTGACGAAGGTATAGAGCAGGCGCGTATTCTCGGAAATAACCAACTGATTGCAGCTGGACTGAACGATCTTGGGGTTGCTTTCTATACAGCTAAAGATTCCGAAAAAGCCATTGCTATATTTCTTGAGAGTGCCCGCTATTCTGCCCTTGAGAAAAATCACTTAAGTGCCACCAAGGCATTCATCAATGCCGGTAAAGCTATCAATGGAACAGAATTAACATCGTACAACGCGAGGGATTTTATTGCCTCCGCGCAAGCACATCTTAAGCAAACTCCCCGTTCAAACGCTAAAACCATGCAATGGATTTCTCTGGCCCAGTTAGTCCAGTATTACCTCCACGACCATCCAGATGATGCCGGGGTATTTAAACGAAAACGCTTTGAGTGGCTAACAGACGCCTACCAAGTCGCTGAGGATCTCAAGGATACGCGATCGAAATCTTATGCTCTCGGGTATCTTGCAGGACTTTATGAAGAAAAGAAGCGCTATGACGATGCTCTGGTTCTCAATGATCGGGCTCTTTTAAATGCCGAAAAAATCAAAGCCCCCGAAATACAGTATCTATGGCTTTGGCAGAAAGCAAGATTCCTTCGGGATACTGGAAAGACTGAATTGGCACTCACCGCCTATACAAATGCCGTAGATACCTTGAATCCAATCCGGCTTTCCCTGCTCGCCAGAGAGCGTCTCCCGACAAGGTTTAGCAAAAACATCGGCGCCTTGTATCTTGAATTAACCCAACTTCTTCTGGACAAAAGTTCGCAAACGACATCTCTCCAAGAACAAACCGATCTTTTGAATAGGGCTCGGGGGGTAGTCGAGCAATACAAGGTGGCGGAAATTGAAAACTTTTTTAACGACGACTGTCTCGCCTCGTACCGCAACAAACAACGGTCAATAGATGAAATTACGCCCCACACTGCCGTAATTTACCCGATTCTATTTGAAGAAAAAACGGAAATACTGGTCAGTACTCGGGAAGGCGTTTTTCGGTTTACCATAAATAAAAGCCGGCCGACTTTAAACGCGTCGATTCAATCCTTTCGGCAAACTCTGGAGGATCGGCGTACCTATGAATTCCGCCCCCAGGCCAAAATACTCTACGACTGGCTGATACGGCCTCTGGAAGGTTTTTTCCGTGACCATTCCATTGAAACACTGGTGTTTGTGCCAGATGGGGCATTGCGAACCGTTCCTATGGCAGCGTTGTATGATGGAAATCACTATCTAATCGAAAAATTTGCTATCGCGACAACACCAGGCTTCAATCTCACGGCACCTAACCCGCTTGCCAAGTCATCCTTACAAATACTTGCTGCGGGTCTCACCCAATCGGTTCAAGGTTTCCCCGCTTTGACCGCAGTGGCAAAAGAGCTTAGTACCCTTGAAAAGAATTTTGATGCTCACATCCTTAAGAACCGAGATTTCAACGTGCAGAACGTCCAGAATTCCTTGCGGGAAAACCCCTATTCCATTGTCCATATCGCATCACATGGTAGCTTTGGTGGTGACCCGAAAGCCTCCTATATCCTCGCTTTTGATGAGCAACTAACGACAGACCGGTTTGAACGTATTATCGCAGTCAGCCAGTTCAGGGATAAGCCGCTCGAACTTCTTACGCTAAGCGCTTGTGAAACTGCTCGCGGAGATGACAATGCGGCCTTAGGGTTGGCTGGAATCACCATTAAAGCGGGGGCTCGTAGCGTGCTCGCAACCCTATGGCAAGTGAACGATTCTGCTGCGGGCGATCTCGCCCACGTCTTCTACCACAAAATCATCCGTGACGGCGTTTCAAAAGCACAAGCATTGCGGTCGGCCCAACTGCAACTCATCAACAACGAGAGTTTTGAACATCCCTATTATTGGTCGCCGTTTATCCTTATCGGAAACTGGCTTTGAGCTGAATTCACCTAACCTCCGATTCAAATGCCCTATCCAAAATGAAATGGTTTAAAAGATTCTTTGAACTATCATCATTTAAAGGCTCACTGATTATTTCCATCATAACCCTGAGCTTTGTCATCATATTTCGTGGTGGCGGTTTTTTTCAAGCATTGGAATTGTGGGCCTACGATAGATCTGTTTCCGCAAATGCCCAAGCAGGTAAGCCAGATCCGCGGATAGTGTTGATCGGCGTGACGGAAGATGACTTTAAAAGTTGGGGATGGCCGCTCGGTGATTGGCAATTAACCAGGTTATTGCACCAGTTGATGAAACACCAACCGAAGGCAATTGGTCTTGACCTGCTCCGCGCCTTTCCCATTCCGCGGGATTTCCGGCAAACCAATACCAAAGATTATCAGACGTTAAACAATTTTTTGGTAGAACACACTGAAATCATCGCTGCCGAGGAATATGACGGGCTGGGGCCGCCTCAGTCATTGGTCGACTCTGATCAGGTTGGGATCATTGATTTTGTCCGTGACGACGATGGTGTCGTAAGGCGCGGTTTTGTTTATTTGCTAAGACCCGACGGAAAAAGACACTACAGCCTTGCAGCGAAGCTTGCGAGTATTTATCTCGGTTTTGAATTACCGAAAGGAAAGCCATCCGGGCCTACCATCCAGATGGGAAGATCATTGCTCTCCAGGATCACATCAAACGATGGGGGTTATGTCAATGCTGATGACGGCGGGTTTCAAGTTCTATTGGATTTTGGGCGTTCCCACAAATCGTTCACAGTGTTCTCTATGGATAAAGCACTGGCGCTTTCTATATCCTCCTCAGTGCTTCGTAACAAGATAGTCATTATCGGGATCACTGCGGAAAGCGAAAAAGATTTCGCCGTTACCCCGCTGATTTCTTCGAACGGAGGAAAACCCCGAGTGGATGGCATCAAGATGCATGCCTATTTGACCAGCCAATTTCTTAACCTGGCCGAAGGCCAGGCCGAACAATACCAGACTCTGAGCGAATCATTGGAATGGCTGTGGATCGGTACTGGATCGCTGATCGGCGCAATAACTGCCTATGCATTCCGCTCGCTAATGGCCTTGGCAGGTATACTTGTCATAGAAGCCGTCGTTGTGGGTTCTGCCCTTTGGTGGGGCTCTTTGAACGGTTGGTGGCTGCCGGTTGTCCCTGTTGTCTTCGCTTTAGCGCTGAGTCTCGTACTGGTAACGGCTTATCTATCGGGTCAGGATTGGCGACAAAAAAATCAGATTCGAAATCTGTTCTCTCGATACGTTCCAAGGAAAATCGTAAAAGTGCTTTGGAGTGAGAGAAACAGCCTGCTGGAAGGTGTTAGACCACACCCACGAAACCTGACGGCAACTATCCTTTTTTCAGATATCAAAGGCTTCACATCGCTTTCCGAAAACCTGGAGCCCAACCGGCTTTTGGAGTGGCTCGGCGAATACATGGCAGCCATGGTGCAAAATGTTTCCGACTATGACGGGTATGTCGACAAGATTATCGGCGACGGCGTTATGTGTGTATTCGGCGCTCCGCTGGCAAGAACCCACACCGAGGAAATCCGCCAAGATGGCCAACATGCAGTGAATTGCGCCTTGGCGATGAAAAAATCTCTTGAAGTATTAAATCATAGATGGGAGCTCGCCGATTTGCCCCTTGCTAATATTCGCATTGGCATCATGACGGGGCCGATAGTGGTCGGCGCCCTCGGAAATGCTGAGCACTCCGAGTACACCGTGTTGGGAGATGTGGTCAACACCGCGGCATGCCTGGAAAGTTATGCGAAGAAAGAACCTCTATATGAAACTACACCTTGTCGCATTTTTATTGGCGAAACCACCTATAAACTGTTAGGCAACGCTTACGACTTAGCTTATGTTGACAACGTTCATCTGGGCGGCAAAGATTCACCGGTAAAAGTCTATCGCCTGGATGGTTTTAAATAATGTCAGGCGATAACCAAACGCTAAAGAAAGTCCTTAGCGATGGTGATTTGTGTCACAACCGTTATTGATGTCACATTGCTAAAATAATATCCGACTGGCAACTGCCATTACTTTTTTGGAGGATAGCGCCATGAATTTTTCCCCTTACCTTTTGGCTGGATTAACTTTGGGCCTGGTCACCACCTGTTGTTTCGGTGAAACTTCTCCAACGGATGACCAAATTAAAAGCAATCCGTCTTCCCCAAACCCAAATACCTCCCGGAAAGATTCTGAAACCATCACCGGGAACGATCTATCCATAAACACAAAAAAACCCATTGTCTATGTCGAGCCATTTATGGGTGCACCCAGGAAAATAAACCGGATTAGCATGGGGACACGATCACAGTCTCTATCCACCGCCTACCTTGCCGTTGTCGCGCCGCAAGGGGTTGGCATCACAAACAAGCCTGATCCGACTCTTTATTGGTACATATCTAAACCAATCGATTATCCATTGGAATTCGTAATTGCACCCAAGTACTCAGAAAAACTCCATCGGCAGCATCTTGCACCGATCAAGAAAGCTGGATTACAAAGCATATCTCTTGCTGATCTGGGCATCACTTTGGATCCGAAGGTGCAATACGATTGGTCGGTTGCCGCCATCGTTGATTCCGAAAGGCACTCTCGGGATCAAGTGGCGTTGGGTCAGTTAATGCTTGTGCCACCTGATGATCGATTGAAAAACCACTTGGCCACCCTGGTTCCAACTCAACTACCCTATGAGCTTGCAAGAAAAGGTGTTTGGTACGACGCCATAGAAAGCCTGGTTTCGATAATTTTAAAAAACTGTGACGATCAAAC
>JAZGGE010000033.1:0-5864 GCA_036480195.1 Methylococcales bacterium | reverse complement strand
TCATCTGTGATTGGGTTGCTTTGCATTGCTTGGTTTTTCTGTGGGCCTCTAGAGGGTTATTGTAAGCTGTCAAGAGGCAATATAAACGATCTATTATAAACTAATCGTTGATGTACGATCTAGTCCTCGAACGAGGTTATACCTTTCACATTTAAGAAGGTGCCCGTTTTAAGTGGGTAAATTTTCGCGAAGGGCTAGTACTTCTTCAATGTTGTATTGGCGTAGAGGAAGTTGAGAAGTGGTCAGCTGCTAGGCGCACGAACGCAGGACTAGCAGGGCTAATTCAAGCGAGTGCAACAACGCAGATGGCTGCTTATCGGCTGAGACTATACCCGTCAATATAATGTTGACGGAGTACTACGAGGCTGTCCGAGAATAGAGAACCTACTGCGGAAAAGCCCATTTTGGCCAGATTTTCCGTTCATTTTCGTTAAATAGCCCACTATTCGCTTCAAATGATCGAAAAATCTGACTCAAAATGGGTTTCCCTCGCTACGGTTTCTATTCCCGGACAGGCTCCTAGGTGTAGACGCTCAGGAAGAGTCATCCCTTTCAAGCTTCTGCAACGATGCCTTTTCTGAAAAGATGCGCACTTTCCATACCTTTTACACCTTGGTGATTTCCGTTAAATGACGCAGTTTATTTTTTTTGCTTGCCAAAATACACCTTCTCCCTATACATTTATCTATCCTAGGAGATTTTTCTGCGATAGGCTCTCTATTCTTGGACAGTTTACTCGGTGGCTGTCAATACTGGCTTTAAAATCACCCGCTTTCCATTCCAGGTTTATACGATAATTCCTGTTTGATTTTACTTTAACGTTGTTCAGGATAGGTTCCTAATGCATTACAAAAATAAGTTGGCTTTTTTTTCATGTGTTTTTGGTCTCACCTTTGGTATTTCTAGCTATGCCGATCGCTTAAATCAGGCGATTGATACTGAACTTCAAACCAATAAAGCTGCCGCTCAATCACAGACAAAGATCGATAAGATTAGTGATCAAAGTCGACAAATGCTGGATCAATATCGCCATACATTAAGGGAGATCGAAACCTTAGCTACCTACAACACTCATTTAGCTGAGCTGGTTGTCTCCCAGGATGAAGAAAAGATGAATCTGGAGAAACAGCTTCGAGAAATTGAAATGACTCAACGGGAGATTGTCCCATTAATGTTGCGAATGCTGAATAATTTGGATACATTCATCCAGTTGGATAGCCCTTTTCTCCCCAATGAAAGGCGAAAGCGTGTTGATGTGCTCAAGTCAATGATGAAGCGATCCGATGTTACCGATGCGGAAAAGTATCGACGGGTGTTAGAGGCCTATCAAATTGAGAATGATTATGGCCATACCATAGAAGCCTATCGCGCTGATTTACAAATGAACGGAAATAGTCGGCCTGTGGATTTTCTCCGTTTTGGACGAATTGCACTTTTTTACCAAACATTGGATGGAAATGAGACCGGCATTTGGAATAAGCAAGAAAAGAAATGGGAAGTACTTCAGTCCAGTTATCAGCATGCGGTACGCAAGGGTCTTCGTATCGCCCGAAAAGAAGCTGCGCCAGACTTGCTGACCTTGCCATTACCAGCACCGGAGATCGTGCAATGAAAATAGTTTGGCTTTTTATTTTTTTTATTACTGCATCTCTGGGCATAGCTGCGCCGACCAATTTGGATCAATTACTGCAACAGGTCAAACAAGCTCAATCCCAGGAAAGTCGGATCAACCAGGAACGGGAAGCATTTTTTCTGTCCCAAAAGTCTGAACGGCAGCGGCTACTCAAAGAGGCTCAGGCTAAACTCCTCAAGGCAGAGACAAAAAGTCGACAACTAACGGTCGGATTGAAAGCGAACGAAGGAGTGCTCACTAAACTGGAGTCGGAGCTTAAGGACAAAGCCGGTGTGTTTGGTGAACTTTTTGGTGTAGTGCGACAAGTTGCTGGGGATACGAAGGCAGTCATTGAAAATTCTCTGATATCAGGGCAATTTAAAGGCCGGACAGCATCTCTTAAAGAGATTGCTGACAGCAAGGAAATACCAACGATCAAACAGCTTGAGGGACTTTGGTACACGTTGCAGCAAGAAATGACAGAATCCGGGAAAGTCGTCAGGTTTCCCGCCAAGGTCATTTTATCTTCCGGTGATTCGAAACAGGCAGACGTAGTGCGAATCGGCTCTTTCAACTTGGTTTCTGGAGATGAATATTTAAAATTTCTACCGGAAACTGAAGAAATGGTGGTGCTGCCCAGACAACCCGCTTCTCGTTATACAGGTCTTTTGGATAACCTGGACAGATCAGGAGAAGGCTATGCGGAGGTTGCGATTGATCCTAGCCAAGGAGTCTTGCTTTCTTTGCTGGTTCAAGCCCCCAGCATTCTGGAACGAATAAACCAGGGCGGTACTATTGGTTATATCATTATTGCTTTGGGTATTATTGGCTTGGCGATTGTTATTATGAGGATGTCCATACTGTTCACTGTGGGCGGAAAAATGAGCAATCAAATGGATGACCTCAGTCAAATCGACAAAGACAATCCCTTGGGCCGAGTGTTAGCGGTGGCCCAGGAAAATCCAACCAATGATATCGAGACCTTGGAATTGCTCGTTGATGAGGCGATTACCAAAGAAGCGCCCAAGCTCGAAAAAGGACTGTCGCTTATAAAACTGTTGGCGGCGGTAGCGCCCCTCCTGGGACTTCTAGGCACAGTAACCGGTATGATTGAAACATTTCAATCCATTAGTCTGTTCGGTACCGGGGATCCTAAATTGATGGCTGGCGGGATATCTCAAGCCCTGGTTACAACCATGCTCGGGTTAATTGTCGCTATTCCTATGCTTTTTCTACATAGTATCCTGGCGACGCGTAGCAAGGAACTGGTACAGATTCTGGATGAGCAAAGTGCGGGGCTTGTCAGCCGCACCGTCGAGAAAATACGACAATGAACGGAAATTTGCTGGACTCTTTCCGTGCCTTTATGGATACAGGCGGAGGAGTTCTGTGGATGATCTTGCTGTTGACGTTAATCCTGTGGACATTGATTATTGAGCGCTTTCTTTTTTTAAACTTCGGCTATTCCAATTGCAAGGAACAATGGATGCAGGATTGGAAGTGCCGATCGGATAAACAGTCTTGGTATGCCCACCGTATTCGGGAAGGGATCATTTCTCAGGCAAAAATCAAGCTTGGAAAGACTGTCCGGCTAATTAACACCTTGATTGCGCTTTCGCCATTGCTGGGACTGCTGGGAACCGTCAACGGAATGATTGATGTTTTTGACGTCATGGCGTTTATCGGAACGGGTAACGCCCGGGCGATGGCAACCGGGGTTTCCGAAGCGACCATTACAACAATGGCTGGAATGGTTGTCGCTATTTCCGGCCTTTATTTCAGCAAGCGAATCGAGGATCGGGTTGAGGATGAAAATCGCCAACTCGCAGATTTACTTACCTATCAGTAGAGAGAATATTATGCGTCGCAGATCAACCCGGTCGAATGCAGATGAGGAATCAGAAATCAACCTGACACCTATGCTGGATATTGTTTTTATTATGCTGATCTTTTTTATTGTTACCACTTCATTTGTAAAAGAATCGGGTATTGAAGTTAACCGGCCTTCCGCACAGACAGGCGAACGGAAAGAGCGCGGTAATATTATCGTATCGATCAAAGCGGATGGGGAGATATGGATTGACAAACGGGCTGTCGATGTCCGCGCGGTGCGGGCTAACGTCGCCCGGTTACACGCCGAAAATCCACTGGGGTCCGTCATTATTGCAGCGGATCGGGAATCAAAAACCTATGATTTAGTTCAAGTTATGGATCAGATTCGCTTGGCTGGAATTCAAAATGCCGCGATTGCTACCGAGGCGGAATCCCAGTGACATTGCGCTGGGTTTACTCCCTGTCGCTGGGGCTGCTGATTTCACTGGCATTATTCGGATTTATGCTGTTTTTGATTTCGCACGATCAAATAGGGTTTAAAGAAACTGACGATATTAAGATGGTTGATTTTATCCGTCTTAAGCGTGAAACCCAAATCGAAGCGAAAAAGCGTTCTATCCCAGACAAACCACCGCCGGTAAAGCAGCCACCTCCCCCTAAATTGCAAATCCATCAAGCTAAACGGGTGACAACCCAAACGCCGAATATAGACATGCCCAATCTTGACTTACCCGTATCTGCCCGAATGAATGGGTCACTATTGAATGGATTGCAGGTATTGAGTGGCGTCGGAGACGGTCAAATTGCAATGAGTGGTGAATTGATCCCCTTGGTGCGCATTGAGCCCAGTTATCCCATGCGGGCAGCGTCGAGACGAATTGAAGGCTGGGTCAAAGTTACCTTTACCATTACCACGGAAGGTACGGTAAAAGATCCTAAAGTAGTTGATGCTAAACCTAGAAAAATTTTTAATCGAAACGCTATTCGAGCGATCTTGAAGTGGAAGTTCAAGCCCCAAATTGAAGATGGAAAACCGATAGAACGTCTGGCTGTCCAGACTCTTGAGTTTACACTGAGGAGGTAGATACCGTGAAGAAAGTAATGCTCTGCGTTTTGCTGCTATTTGTGATTTCTTCGGTGGGTTATGCCGGAAATAAAAAAGCACCCGCAGTTTCCCAGCGTGTTTACAAGCAACTAAAAAAAATAGATAAGCTACTAACACGACCGGCCTACAATGAAGCGCTAAAGACATTGCAAACCTTGTTACCCGAGCTGGACGAAAAGAGTTTTGATCAAGCCGTTGTGTTGCGGTCAATTGCAACGGTTTATGCGCAACGGGATCAATACATTAAAGCCGCGAGGTTTTTACAAAAAAGCGTTGATACGGGAGCCTTACCAGAGGATCAGAGAAGCCGGGCAAATTATAATCTGGCGCAATTCTATATGGCGACTGAACAATACCAAAAGGCGGTAAATTTATTGGAGCCTTGGCTAGCAATCCAAGACAAGCCGTCAGGTGATAATTACATGTTATTGGCGAATGGATACGCCCAATTAAAGCGCTATCGGAAAGCGATTTTTCATGCAAGCAAAGCGATAGCAATAAAGCCGCGCAGCCATGAAAACTGGCATAAATTTCTATTGGCGCTTCATTATCAATCGTCCGATTACCAAGGCGCTGTGAAGGTGTTGAAAGGCTTGATTAGAAATTTTCCCCCTAATAAGGAATATTGGAATCAATTGTCTTCAACTTATCAGCAGCTAAAGCGATATGACAAAGCTTTGGCTGTCCAGGAACTTGGTTATCGGCAAGGCCATCTTGCTGATGACAAAGCATTGCATCATCTCATACACCTCATGCTACATCAGAATGCGCCTTATCAGGCTGCAGTATTAACTGAAAAGGAATTAAGCAAGGGACGGATAAAAAGTACCACTCAAAACTGGGAACTTCTAGCAAACAGCTGGACCCAGGCGCGGGAATACGAACGCGCAGCGAACGCCTTACAAAAGGCATCGGAACTTAATGAAAGTGGTGAACTGTTCTTTCGTCTGGGTCGTATATATTTCGAGCAAGAAAGCTGGGAAAAAGCCCATAAGGCCCTGACAAAAGCCTTAAAGAAAGGAGGGCTTAAAGACCCAGGGACAACTCACATATTAATAGGCATGAGTTGTCATGAGCTCCAGTGGAATGGTAAAGCCAAAAAAGCTTTCAATTCAGCGATGCGTTATAGTAAAACACGCAAAATCGCACAGCAATGGCTAAATTTTGTCAATATAGTGTTATGATCAGAAACGCAATTTTAAGAATATGACTCAGTTTTATTCGTGACATGATTTCCACCTCCTTTTCTTAATGCTATTATTTTATGACTGTGCGGACTCTTTTTTCCAGCGGTGGATTCAACTCGCTAATGCA
>JAZGGE010000032.1:0-3244 GCA_036480195.1 Methylococcales bacterium | reverse complement strand
TAGACGGCATCGTATCAAGCGCTAGAGCTTTATCGTACTCCAGGTCTAAAGCACATAATTTCTTTCTATTAAAAAATACCTCCGATGAGCGCGTTATCGTGAATTTCAATTGGTCTGCGAATTGGCTGATTAGCGGTGCGATTGACCAGCATGGAACAGACAGGTCAGGAATGACGTTGCGTTTGACACTAGCCAAAAGCAGACTTAAGTATGGGATCCATGAAAAAGCCATCAGGACTATGGCCAGGGGGCTGAAAGGTAAGATGAAAAGAAAGAATAACAAATGGAGAGGACGCAAACACCGTCGTCATTTTGGCAAGATATTTTCCAAGGATGCAACCATTCACCTACCGGCTGAGGGACGTGAAAATTACGATTCGGGAGGTGTATCCGACGAGTTTGAAGTTACCTTTGACCCAAAACAAAGCTATCTTTTCGGTGTAAGTGCGGAAGCGAGCGGATTAGCTACAGTATCGATTGAAGGTTGTTCGGCCAAGTTTTGGAAGCGTCATCGAAGAGCCTGGTCAATACACCCAAATACAAAGTTTTCTGACGTTTTTGGGATCGGGCCTGAGGATATGAGTTTATGGGTTGCATTGAGAAAGCCGCGACTTAAAGTGGATAAACCAAAATTCTTCAGAAATGCAGTGGCAGCGTTGCTTAACGCCAGAAGTTCGCGGATTGCCTATTATATTGATGACGTCGATACACTCAAGTCGTTGGTCAAAAGAACATTCGAGTCAGGCGATACAGAAGAACTAGAGGAGATAACTGACGAGCTCAAGTTCCATAATAGAGTTGGCGCTTCGCATGTTTGCGAATCGGCGCTGCTTTGAAAAGTGGAGGCCTAAGAGTCTGTCGAAGTGACCGGTTTCCAGAAAACTATCATTTTCAGGGCTTTTTTATCTCAGACGATAGGACCAGGAGACCCTGGCCGTATAATCCGGTGCGTCATCAGTCAACCCAATGGAAGGTGAGACAGATAACAGGTTTCCTCTACCTACTATCCATGATGCACCAAAGCTAAGCGAACTGACAACTGAATCGCTTCCGGGCAAATCGCGGCCATTTATCCTATCCTCCCTATAAAAACTTTGCTGTAGGGCCGCGCTTAGCGCTGTTTCCGGGCTTGTCGCTAGTGATACACCCAATGAAAAACCGTATTGATCCCCTGGTTTGAAGTCATTTTTCTCGAGTGGCCTCTCGTAGAAGCCGGTACCAAAAAAAGCGAGTGGGTCCAGACGTTTTATGGCGGTTAGAGACCCCCGAAATTCATGAAATCCATCTACAAGGCTGATTCCCCGTTTCTCGGTCTGCCCCGTATCTGAGTCCCAGGTTATACGCCCGACCAAATCAGGCCACCAGTCCTTTTCACGCAGAAGCGTTTTGGCGATACCAATGCTGAAATCACCCAGAACCCATGCGGTATTTTCTCTCTTGTTCAAATCATCAGGACCCACTGGTTCAATAGCTATACGTTCCAGAATCCTATAGGGTAAATTAAATTCAATTTGGGAATCAAAAGGCAATCCGATTCTAGCTTCCAACGCAAAATTAAAATCGTTGAGGCGATCTACATCGTTTCGAACCCCAAAAAACTGTTCCCCCTTATTATTTGTTTCCTCGACAAGTTTGCTATTTTTTGAATCGCTTCGACTATAAGAAAAAGAGGGCTCTACTTCAACGCTCCAGGCGGATAAGAGCAATGCACCTTCCGCGGTTAATGTTCGCTCCAATGCCCGCTCCGCCGATTTTTCATCCACGTCAAAAGTGCCAGGAGCCGCGGACTTCGCTTGTTTCTTGGAATCTTTAACTTGTGACTGCTGGGAGGTCTCGGTTTTACTCTTCTGTAAATCTGATTTCTGCGGTTTATCTTTACTCACGGTGGTTGGCGATCCGACTCGATATTCAAGCTGTTTTACCCTCCGCACAAGATCATCAATAACTGTATCTCGCTGCTTTATTTCGCGTTGCAGCTCTTGAATCGTGGGTTTTTTTATCTCATCCTGTGCAAATATGGGCTGGCTATAACAAACCAATAGTAAAGTGATCGTAGGTGTGAGAATCACCTCACATGAGATACGTAAATTCAAATACGTCGCAAATCCCATATTAACCTCTAATTTTGGTTTCTCAGTAGAGTCTATCCTACTGAAATTCAAAGTGTGACGATAAAGGACTTTTTCGAAATCCATTTAGGAACCAGAATTGAATAAAAAGACAAGTCAGTTTCGAATTTAATTTAATGGCGGTTTTATTATCTTTCACTTTATTGTAACGTGAGAAACTCCCTTTCACTGGGAGCAAGCGTATTCGGTGGTTCAACACCATCAAGACGGTTCACTACAAATCCGATTCTGCCAAGTTCGGGATAGTCAATCCAGGCAGTTTTAAACCGGTCTATAAGCATCGTGCGGTTCCCCCAAGCAGGGTCAGCCAGAAGTACTCGATTACCGTGCTTACCGCGAAAAATCACAAAATGGTTATAACCGAGCGTATTTATTGGCACCATAATAGGAGCTCTTTTGAGCAAGTCCTTAAACTTTAGTTTGCCATAACCCACTCCAGTATATCCACGACCATCTACATATTGCTTAAGATCCAACAGCGAAAAGCCATGGCGGATTTTAACGAGGTGTGGGTTATCAATATACTCGTCTCTTGCAACCAGACCTTTTGCTATTTCTCGTTCTGATACAAAATCACCGTGTTGAAAATTGAGTAAAATTGCTAAGGTGGCTGCGCCACAGCTAAGATCCCATTCCTGTATAACGACATTTTCCCGACGCATTTCCAGAAGGGATTCGACCGGCTTTCGCTCTTCGCCCCTGATGGGGTTTGCAAGCAACGACAGGACTATTACCGATAGCCAAACCCGAGACAATTGCCTTGTCAATAAGTGGTGAGAACTCATTAGAAATGAGTCAGGTATACCCATCGCAGATATTTTCCATTTATTCAATAACACAGGACTTGGCGCGTCGATCTGTATGAGTTGTTAGACAAGTGCCCCGCCATAATAAATGACGGAGCACATTAACACGTCGACTATACTTTCAGTGGTGGTAGACTACCATTCGCTCAAATTTACTTGCTGAACGATAAACGTCTCTTTCAGATATTTTGTCACTCTTCTTTAAGGTGTGGACGTTGGTGCGCCTTCGGAAGTTGTCGACATCAAGGCGATACTCTTGGCTAGAGAATTCACCTTCGCAAAGCCATTGGCGTTCGGAGGCTCAACTTC
>JAZGGE010000031.1:0-2679 GCA_036480195.1 Methylococcales bacterium | reverse complement strand
GCTTTATCGACCAAGGCTTTAATACCAAAAATATCAGCAAAAGTTTGCAGGTTTTCCATCCGCGTTTCATGAAAAGCACTCGCGGCTTGCTCACCCAATGCAGAGCGGTCAACCAGAAATAGAATACTGCGGAAACGTTCAGATTTTAACAAGCGATAAACCAGAGCAATACAGGTCTTGGTTTTGCCTGTTCCGGTTGCCATCGCGACCAGTACTTTTTGCGCGCCTTGGCTGATCGAGTTTTCTACCGCTTTAATGGCATCGATTTGATAAGGGCGTAGTTTGAAGTCGTAGGCAAAATCCATTTTTTCCAGCTTTTGATTTGCCTGTTGCGGATTTTGTTTAAGATAGGTTTTTATTTTTTGTGGGGTAAACCAGCCTTGTAATGCTCGTCTATGGTTTGTGCTATCGCGGACATCTAAAAACCAGATGCCACTTTCTTGCTCCAATTGTTTTAAATACGGGCGGCCATTGGTGGCAAAAACTAACGGTACTTTGTATTCTCCCCAAGTGTTTGAGATTTCCATTCCATCGTTTTCAGTTATACCCGTCGCATAGCGTTTTGCCTGATCAATAGCACTGTATACATTTTTTGCACTTTTCTTTGCTTCAATTGCTGCTACAGGGGTTAGTCCGTTAAACAATAAGTAATCAGCTGGTCCTGTTTTTGTGGGCCATTCCGCAATGGCTTTGTTGTGTCCTTTTTCAGGTCTTGCGCCTTTTCCGTAAGTCTGGTTTTCTGAATCGACTATCCATTCACTTTCCCTTAACTGAGCGTCAATCAATAACCGCGTTTCTGCCTCGTTCATCTCAAAAGGTGATTTTTCAATCGCCTTGATAGCCTCGACTTTAACTTCGGCAGGTTGCGCTGTAAATTCAACAGCATGGGCTTTGTTGGCAGTTTCCTGTTGTTGCTTTAATTGATTAAGTTGCTGTTCCTGCTCTTCAGCAATCGCTTCCCAGACCGTGCGTTCTTCAGCCATTAAGGTGGCACGTTGTTTTTCGACCTTGAGTTTTTCTATTTCCGCCTGATGTAATTTTTCTGCCGTATTGATTCGTTCAGAGGCTTTGCTTTGTTCTGCCTCCATAATACGGATACGTTCTTCAAGCTCTCTTAGCCCTGCACTTGGGTCTTGAGGTTTAACGAACTTTCCTGGTTTAAAGTTTTTGTTCCCACCAAATATTTTATGAAACCAGCAAGATAACTTCCATGCCAGTTGAAGCACTGTCAAGGCATCACGATGAGTAGAAGAGTTAAACTGATGATTAGCATCATTGCCGTATTTGCGAATGATGTGAAAAGCATCTTTTACGGAGGGGTCTAGCTTGAGCGTATAGTCTAACTCCCGTAGTAAGTCGACTTGTTTTATATTGGCACCAGCCTCTATGCCCACACGTGCTGCTATATCTTGCGCCAAAGCTTCCCCCAGTTGGCGCATTTTTACCAGTGTTGTATTAGGATCGGGTACAAAGCAACGTTCAGCTGTTTCAGCTAATTTAAACAGTAATTCATCATGTTGTTTGAGAAACTCGAAATTACTTGTGGGCTGCATTATTGAACTATTACCTGGGTTTATAGTGGTGAAGGAAATCTCTTACATAATATTTAGCATAGATGGGAGAATTTACAGAAAATTGCTTGGATGGCAGGGAGGGGCTTTAGCCGCGATTTTTCCTGATTCGGATCTATTTTCGCGGCTAAAGCCCCTCCTCAGGGTTAGCAGCTAATCGTAATGAACCAGTTCATAAGGCACCGAAGGTTCCTGTCCTGCTATTAAATCAGTTAAAAATTTCCAGAACACATCCGCTGAAGGAGGACATCCCGGTAAAAAATAATCGACTTTCACAACTTCGTGAATTGGACGTACTTTGTCTAATAATAAAGGTAGCTCTGGGTCATTGGGAACTTGGGGGTTTTCTATTCCGATTCCATCTAGATAGGCTTCCTGGAGACACTCTTCCAATGGAATAGTATTGCGCATTGCTGGCAATCCGCCATTTAATGCACAGGCGCCTACAGCAACCAGAATTTTGCAGTTGCTCCGAAACTCACGTAATACATGGACATTATCCGCATTGCATACTCCACCTTCGATCAAGCCGATCTCAGACGCCGTACACTTTTTGATATCAGTAAAGGGTGAACGGCTAAATTCAACTACATCAGCCAGCTCCAACATACGTTCATCAATATCCAACAAAGACATATGACAGCCGAAACATCCTGCCAATGATGTTGTTGCTATTCTGACTTTAGCCACCATTTGACCCGTCCTGCTCCAAACTCACTTGATCAATCTCCCTATTATCGTAAAGTCGTTCGCCGATGGGCATTTTAAAGGCTGTCCCTCTAATTAATATGGCCCCAGTCGGACAGATATGGGCAGCGGTATCATGAACATCTATATTGCTATCTTTCAGTTCTCCTGATTTGGAATTCACAATCAGGCGTTTATTGATCCCCCTGCCACTAATGGCGAATACATCCTTGCTATCCCGCTCTCTGCTTGCCCGGACGCACAAAGCACAAAAGATACAACGGTCATGATCGATTACAATATCCGGATGGGTTGCATCGATTTCCCGTTTAGGGAAAAAATGGGGGAAATGACTATCCAACATATTCAAATGATATCCCACAGCCTGCAGCTGGCAGTTGCCGCTTTTTTCGCAAGATGG
>JAZGGE010000030.1:0-10782 GCA_036480195.1 Methylococcales bacterium | reverse complement strand
GCGGAAAAACCAAAGGCATGATAGGCATGATCAACTTTTGACGCACGGCTGATTATTGGAATAGTGTCCGACGTGAAAGCCTCTAAACCTGCCCAGGCACGGACTATGCGAACATCTTTGAGTTGTGGAAATAAAGCCATTACGGTTTGGGCGCTTACCGCCAGTTTGCGCCAGTCCATTTCAGTGCTTTCCTGCTCAAAATCCAGCTTAGCCAAGTGGGCGCCACCAATCATCAGGGTGCCATTTTGCATTTGCTTAAAGGAAAGCTTACGACTGGCGGCACCGACAACCGGGTTGATAAAGTGGGGAAGTCTTTCAGTAATCATCATCATTGGCGCCTTTGGGGTCAGTGGTACCGTATCGCCCATCTGTTCAGCGATAGCTCCCGCCCAGGCACCAGCACAATTGACCAGTATAGGTGCGTCAAAATTACCTTTTGTGGTTTTAACATGCCAACCATTCCCCTGGTTTTCTATAGAATGAACCTGAGTTTCCATGCGGTAGTCTACTCCAAGAGATTCAGCTTTGTAACGAAAAGCAGTCAGTGCGTGAAATGGTCGGGCATAACCATCCTCTCGACAGATTAAGCCGCCAACACAATGTGGCGCGAGATTGGGTACCAACTGGTAGAGTTCATCCCGGTCAATTATTTCTTCGTGGGCGTACCCCATCGATTGAACCAAGTCAGCCCGTTGTTTCAATGCCTTCATATCCTTGGTATTCTCTGCGACTCGAATTTGCCCAGGAAATCGTGTGTCACAATCCGAATCGACCAGATCACTAATATTTCGCCACATTTTTGCCGCTTCTACCGTCAGTGGTACTTCTGTGGGGTGGCGGTTTAACTGACGTAATCCTCCGGCATTCACACCGGAGGCATGGCGACCGGGGCTATCCTTGTCCAGAACGATGCTGTGGCAACCACGCAAGGCAAGGTGGAGGGCCGTGGATGACCCCATCAGGCCACCACCAATAATCAATACGTCTGCGTTCATTCTGTTGTCTCTGGGGATATAGTTGCGAGTTCTCCCAAGCTGAGGGGGGTGACAGGAGGACGTCCCCGGTAATGGTCTGTTTTCTGGATTGGTTTGTCGCTCGCCACTGCAACGATATGAGCCACGGCATTTGCACACTGTCTTCCCTGACAAGGCCCCATACCACAACGGGTCAGAAACTTGACCTGGTTGCTATCGCTGTGCTTGTTGGCCACAGCAGCCCGTATTTGACCTGCGGTGACTTCTTCGCAACGACATACGATGGTGTCGTCATCAGGGGTCGCCAGCAATGTTTTTTGGGGAATATGGTAAAAGGCTTCAAGGAAAGGCCGCACATGTAAGTCTTTACGCATCCATTTCCGGTCATTTTTTGCTAACTTATCCCGCTCTTGCAGATTCATTTTTCCCAAGATCCAGGTAGTCTGGAGCGCTGCTAATCTGCCTGCGTGTTCTGCACTACGCGCTCCGCCAATACCGGCGTTGTCGCCTGCAACCAAAATGCCGTCAATACTGGTGTTACCCCATTCATCATGTTGAGGCCGCCAACATTGCTGGCTCTCGTCCCATTGGTGTCGGCAACCGGCAGCTTGAGTTAACCAGATATGCGGAATTACGCCAAAATGAGTCAGCAGAAGATCCGTTTCTATCGTTTCATTTTTACCGCGATGCTGGAAACTGACAGACTCTAGACTATCTCCACCTCGTGCGTGTAGATTATTTACACCATATACAGTCCGGATACCTGCGCGCTTTAAATCAAGTTGATAGGCTAATCCCTTTGTCAGATAATGATGTGCTATCAGCGCCCGAGGCAATTTAGGCAATGCCCGTAGGTAGTTTCTCATGGGAGTGAGATCCAGCATTGCCTTCACATCTACGCCAGCATGCAGATATTGCCAGGCAAGAAGGAGTAGCAATGGCCCTGAGCCTGCCAATACGACACCGTCAGCCGGAACAATACCCGCGGATTTGAACAATATTTGTCCGGCTCCGGCATGCATGACACCGGGTAATGTCCAGCCGGGAAATGGTACTGGGCGTTCCATGGCACCATTGGCAACCAGAACCTGATCTGCGGTTATTATTAGCGCCTTGTTATTCCGCAGCAAGCCTATTTCCCGTTGTTTATTCAGTGACCACACCTGGGTATCAGGGAAATAGTGCGCTTTGCTTTGGCGAAAAGCATCCACCAGTTTTTTCCCTCTGAGATATTCTTTTCCAAGCTGTTTGGCCCGGTCCGATGGGACAGATTCAATGGCACGATAAATTTGTCCACCCAGCGTTGGTTGTTCATCAAATAGTGCTACCGTAATGCCGTGCTCGGTGGCAGTTGTTGCTGCGGCAAGGCCTGCTGGACCACCACCAATAATGACTAATGGGTAATGGCTATCCATGGCGACTTTTCTCTATTTCCGGGCCAACACCGTGTTGAGATTCGATACGCATTCCTTCATTTACCCTTGTGGAACAAGCTCTCTGGTTCGATATGCCATCTATTACCATAAGGCAATCGAAACATACACCCATCATGCAGAACGGCGCACGTGCTGCACCCGAAACAGGTGTTGCACGGGTGTTGCGCAGGCCGTTACTGAGCACAGCGGCAGCCACGGTAATGTCTTGGGGAACTTGTATTGGGCGGCCATCAATAGTGATATTGACAGTTATAGCGTTCAGGAGAGAAGGTGATGAAAACATATTTTATAATCTGATTTTGTTTATTATATTCTCATGTTCAAAGACCATGCTTTGTTGTAAATCAAGCTCCTGGCCAATATGGGCTGATTTCGCGCGTTGGAACATGGCCAGGGCCAGACCAATATCAACGTAAGCCAAACCGACGGCATTAAAATAGATTCGTTCGTCATCGTTTTCGCGACCGGGTTTTTGTCCAGATACTAATTCATGCAAATCAGCATGAATATCATTGTTGGATAACAAACCTTCGGCATACATACGACTCAAAGTTTGGGTACGGTGAGTGACTGTTTGCCAATCATCACAAACAATTTTGTCACTCTGCTGGGCAACTTCATATTCATCTTCCCAGCCACCAATGTGACTGTAAAATGCGCCGGGTTTCACCCAGTCCGCCTTCAATAAAGGAGCTTGGGCGCTGGTGGCTGTGACCAGAATATCAGCGCCTTCTATGGCAGCGCGGGCCTGGGTATTGGCGCCAATAAAAACCAGATCCGGTAGTATCGGTGACAATTCTGCGATGAATTGCTCTTCTTCCTCCACAGTTTTTGCTGCGACCCGGCATTTTTTTAATCCGGGGCGAACCACTTTCATAGCCAATAAGTGCATTTTTGCCTGCTCGCCAGCACCAATAAAACCGATGGTTTCACTGTTTTGACAGGCTAAATGTTTAGCGGCAATACCACCCATGGCCGCAACTCGTATATTTGACGCCAGGGTGCCTTCCATAACAGCGACTGGAAAGCCTTTTTCTATCTCTGAGAGTATGAAAATAGCAGATAGGTTCTGCATATTATGGAGCTTGGGATTTCGCGGAAAAACCGATACCCATTTGATGCCGCATATTTGCTCATCCAGTAAAGTAGCCGGTAGGCAGTTGATACGTTCCTGGCTGGCTGGGTTGAAAATTTGTACGATTTTTTCGGGAAATAGAATACGATGATCCTCGAACGCCAGGAGGGTTTTTTCCGCAACCTCAATAGCCATGCGAATATCAAAACAACCGGCTTGTATTAGATCTTCCTGGGAAAGGTATGTGAAACTGACATGATGTTGCTTCATGGTTTTTATCTTTGTTGAATGTCGGTATTCCGGAACGAGGAATCAGCATGTGAATAGTGATCGCGAGACGGGGCAGACGATCACTCAAAAGAACCACTGGGCCCACTTTAGCTGGAATTTTCGCATGCATTGCAAAATAGACCCATTTTAGGAGAAAATAGCCCATTACACCAGTGTTAAGAGACTGGAAGATTAGCTCCTGTTAGTCCGTTATTCGCCCAATGCAGAGGCACTAAGGAACGGGAACTAAATAACTTATACATTCTAGGAGGCTGTCCGAGAATAGAGAACCTACTGCGGAAAAGTCCATTTTGGCCAGATTTCCCGATCATTTTCGTTAAATAGACCCACTATTGGCCTCAAATGATCGAAAATATGACTCAAAATGGGTTTCCCTCGCTACAGCTTCTATTCTCGGACAGCCTCCTAGCTTGCCTTTTTGTCCGTCTTCATTCGTATAGCAACAGTTACGTAGCCAGCTATGCGTCCGTTGCTATACGAATGAAGAAAAACAAAAATACTGCACCATAATGTACAATTTATTTATTTCCCGTTCCTAAGCAAGATTTGGAATATGCTATGAAAAAGACGATGTACGAAAAAATTTGGGACAGCCATCTGGTTGTTGATGAGCCAGGCCAAGCGCCTTTGCTTTATGTTGATCGCCATCTTATGCATGAGGTGACCAGTCCGCAGGCTTTTGAAGGCTTAAGGGTGGCTAATCGCAAAGTGCGAAATCCTCATAGCATTCTGGCGACGATGGATCACTGTGTCCCAACCAAGGATCGCGACCGGCCTATTGCTGACCCCATTGCCAGGAAACAGATTGAAACAATGGCTGAGAACTGCCGTGAAAATGGCTTGAATCTCTATGATATGAAGAATCCGAATAACGGGGTGATTCATATTGTGGTTCCCGAGCACGGATTTGTACATCCCGGCATGGTTGTTGTCTGTGGAGATAGCCATACAGCGACCCATGGCGCTTTTGGTGCTCTTGCATTTGGGATTGGCACCTCTGAAGTAGAGCATGTCATGGCCACCCAGGTTTTGCCTCAGCAAAAGTCAAAAACGATGTTGGTTCGGGTTGACGGTGAGCTATCTAAATTTTCGTCAGCCAAGGATATTGCATTGGCTATTATCGGTGAAATCGGTACCGCTGGTGGAACAGGCTATGTGATCGAATATGCAGGTGGCGCTGTCAATGCGTTGTCAATAGAAGGGCGTATGACCCTTTGTAATATGGCTATCGAAGCAGGTGCCAGGGCAGGGCTGGTCGCGCCGGACTACAAAACCTACCAATACCTTAAGGGTCGCGAATACGTCCCCTCTGGTAATGATTGGGATAAGGCCTTGGCATATTGGAAGACGCTTTCCAGTGATGAGGAAGCACAGTTTGATAGGGTTGTAACACTTGATGCCGCTGAAATTGCCCCCCAGGTCACTTGGGGAACTTCCCCTGAACAGGTGGTTGCGGTTAATGGTAGAGTTCCCGCTCCAGAGGAATTTGATGACGAGATAAAACGTCAGGCCTGCAAAAGTGCCTTGGCCTATATGGGACTCACTTCCAATTCAAAAATAACTGATATTCCAATTGATTTAATTTTTCTTGGTTCTTGTACCAATGGCCGGATCGAGGATTTCCGCATTGCCGCGGAAGTGACCAAAGGCAAGAATGTTGCCAAAGGGGTAACGGCCATAGCGGTACCCGGTTCATACCATGTCAAAGAGCAGGCGGAAAAAGAAGGATTAGATAAAATCTTTATTGGCGCGGGTTGGGAATGGCGTGATCCAGGATGTTCCATGTGTCTGGCGATGAATGGGGATGAGTTGACAGTAGGCCAGCGAAGTGCGTCAACTTCAAATCGGAATTTCGAAGGCCGCCAGGGTAAAGGAGGGAGAACTCATCTGGTGTCACCTGCTATGGCTGCCGCAGCAGCTGTTGCTGGCCATTTTGTTGATATTCGTAATCTGTAAACGTTTGACTGGAAGAGACTATGGAACCGTATAAAAAACATGAAAGTATCGCTGCATTGATGAATCGTAGTAACGTCGATACCGACCAGATAATTGCCAAGCAGTTTTTGAAAAAGGTTGAACGCAGCGGTTTCGGCATACATCTTTTTCATGATTGGCGCTACAACGCAGACGGAACTGACAACCTGGATTTTGAATTGAATAAACCAGCGTTTAAAGGAGCCAGGATATTGGTGGTCGGGGACAATTTTGGTTGTGGCTCATCCCGTGAACATGCGCCTTGGGCGCTTGCTGATTATGGGTTTAATGCCATAATCTCTACCAGCTATGCTGATATATTTTTTAATAATTGCTTTAAAAATAGCATTTTGCCATTGACTGTATCTAAATCTCAATTAGATGCCCTGATGGAAGAAGTTTCAGTCAATGAAGGCGTTCGCTTTGTCATTGATCTGGAAAATCAACAAATAACTACGCCTGCTGGAAACGGGTTTCAATTTGAGATTGATTCATTCCGTAAAGAAAACCTGTTGAAAGGGTTGGACGATATAGGGTTGACACTTAAACATATCGATAAAATTGACCAGTTTGAAAAGGAGAATCAACAAAACTTCCCTTGGCTTTGGGCCTAACGATTGACGAATATGTCTAAAATCAACAGGCATATCCAGCTAATGGATACTACGTTGCGTGATGGTGAACAAACTCAGGGTGTTTCGTTCTCTCCGCCGGAAAAGGTCAATATTGCCAAGGCATTATTACAATCGCTTCGAGTTGACCGGATTGAAGTCGCTTCAGCCTCAGTTTCTGATGGTGAAAAGGACGCTGTTACGAGCATTAATGAGTGGGCGCGACAGGCAGGATTCGACGGCTGTGTTGAAGTACTGGGCTTTGTCGATCATACCCGAAGTGTTGATTGGATCGTGGCAACGGGCGGCAAAGTTCTCAATCTTTTAACCAAAGGGAGTGAGAAGCATTGCCGCGAGCAATTGCGTAAAACGTTGGAACAGCACGTAGACGATATCCTGAAAACAGTTAATTATGCACTTGAAAAGGGGCTAACTACCAATGTTTACCTGGAAGATTGGTCTAATGGCTATAAGGATAGTCGTGAATATGTCTATGGGTTAATGGACAAGCTACAATATTCCGGCATCAAACATTTCATGTTACCCGATACCCTGGGAGTAATGGCGCCAGATGAAGTCTTTGACAGCCTTAGCGATATGTGTCGCCGTTATCCTGAGTTGCAATTCGACTTTCATCCTCATAATGATTATGGACTGGCAACTGCCAATGTGATGGCTGCTGTGCGTGCTGGGATTACTAACATCCATTGTACAATCAATTGTCTGGGAGAGCGCGCGGGAAATGCCTCACTGGCCCAAGTGGCAGTGGTATTGCGGGACAAAATGAATATGGAGCTTTCTATTGATGAAAGCCATATTGTTCGTACCAGCACTATGGTTGAGAATTTCTCAGGAAAACGGGTTGCGGCGAACGCCCCCATTATCGGCGCTGATGTTTTCACTCAGACCGCTGGGATTCATGCTGATGGCGATCAAAAAGCCGGTCTTTATAAAAGTAAGCTCAGGCCGGAACGTTTTTCCCGTATTCGGAACTATGCTCTAGGTAAGATGAGCGGCAAAGCATCGCTGCTAAAAAATTTAGAGCAGCTTGATCTGAATCTATCGGAGGAAAATCAGAAAAAAGTACTTGCCCGAATCGTGAGCCTTGGTGATTCGAAACAGACGATCACCATCGATGACTTGCCCTTTATCATTGCAGATGTGTTAGAGAGTAAGGACTACCAACATATTAAGTTACTCAATTGCTCGATCACAAGCGGTTTGGAGCTGGAATCCACAGTCAGTATCCGGGTTGACGTGAAAGGTGAGATGTATGTTGCATCAGGTTCGGGTAATGGAGGGTTTGATGCGTTCATCGACGCGATCAACAAAGTCATGAAAAACTGCGACTATACACTACCAAATTTGATCGACTACGAAGTGAGAATACCTAAAGGTGGGCATACCAGCGCATTAACTGAATGTATCATTACCTGGGATTGTGGAGACGCAGTACGTAGAACCCGTGGTGTGCATTCTAATCAGGTATTTGCTTCAGTGGCTGCGGCGCTAAGGGTTATTAATATTCAATTGCAGGAATTGATGCAGGATCAGTAGGCTGGCACTGCCATATTATTGTCTAGGATCGCGAGTTCAAAATGATGCGCTTTCGAGTCCATAGTGGCTGAGTTCATTTTGACAGGATTTCTTCGTAGACGACGGCGACACACTGAACCATGGACTCTGTGGAAAAATAGTCTTTCTGCCCCTGATATACTTTTTTCGCAATTGCATCTCGTTTATTGCTGTCATCGGCTAATATGGTGATGCTCTCGGCAAGTGAGATGCTGTGACCGGGTTCGATAAGTATGCCAAATTCGTCGTTTGGCAATGCTTCGGGTATCCCTTCCACGTGGGTGCTAATGACGGGTACTTTGTTTGTCATCGCCTCAATACTACCATCGGCAGTCCCTCTCCATAGAGGCTGGGTAGTATGAACAAATCCATACAGGAAAACTCTACTGTGATGTCATCGACAAAACCTACCCATTCGATGTACCGCTCTACTTCATGGAGATGCACCAGGGACATGATTTCAGCTTCATATTCCGGGGTTTCGAATTCACCTATAGCATGTAGCCTGATCTGCTTCCCTTGAGAAACCAGGTGCGCAAGTGCCTCAATCAGAATTTCTAATCCCTTTCTGGGTCGGAATAATGCACCCCTATCATCTGTGTTGCTCCAAAGGTTGGATAGGGGAACTATTGTCTTTCTTGCCGGTGTCAACGCTTCGCGGGTCCCAACTCGCACAGTAGAGTGTCTTGTTTAGGCTGCATCTCTGTCCCAGTGTTGATTTCGATTGGAGTGATCTGCCTCAAAAATGCTGATCGACTTGTCAGGGCCGCAATTGGCACGTTACTATATTCATTTTGAGTAATGAGACGAATGATTCAAGGTAGTATCGTAGCACTGGTTACCCCGATGACTGAAACCGGGGCGATAGATGAGGCCAGTTTGGATAGATTGGTCGAATTCCATATTGAGCAGGGAACCGATGCCATTGTTGCAGTTGGTACAACGGGTGAATCCGCTACACTCGATGAAAAAGAGCATTGCCACGTTATTGGTCTGGTAGTTGAAAAGGTCGGTGGGCGAATTCCAGTGATAGCCGGAACCGGTGCCAATTCGACGACGGAGGCGATCCGCTTAACGCGGGAAGCAAAAGTGTTGGGGGCCGATGCTTGTCTATTGGTGACACCATACTATAACAAGCCAACCCAGGAAGGGCTGTATCAGCATTACAAGACTGTTGCCGAGGCGGTTGGCATTCCTCAGATTCTGTACAATGTACCGGGACGAACTGCTTGCGATATGTTGCCGGAGACAGTCGGGCGGTTAGCAAAAATCAAAAATATTACCGGTATTAAAGAGGCAACCGGTGATTTAAAGCGAATTCCTCAAATCAAAGAACTTTGTGGCGATGATTTTCCTATATATTCGGGTGACGATGGTACTGCCTGCGAAGCCTGTTTGCTCGGCGCTGTCGGAGATATTTCGGTGACAGCGAACATTGCTCCCGGCCTGATGCACGAAATGTGTGCGGCAGCCATTAACGGCGATCGGGAAAAGGCCATAACATTGAACAAAAAACTCCGGCGGTTGCACGAAAACTTGTTTCTGGAATCCAATCCTATTCCAGTGAAATGGGCCGTGGGGGAGCTTGGACTTATAAAACAGGGTATTCGCTTGCCTATGACTTGGTTTTCACCGAAATACCACGATGAACTGCGATCCGCTATGCAAGAGGCTGGAGTGATTTAGGAAAATGTCAAAATTACGAGTATACATTCCTTTTATGATTCTTTGTCTAACCCTTGGATTAGGTGGGTGTAGCGGCATCTTGCCGGATCGTGAGAAAGAGTATCAGTACAGTTCAGAATTGCCGCCCTTGGAGATCCCCCCAGATATGACCGGGCCAAATTCGGAAGACCCCATGGCGACTGTACCCGATGCGTCAGGCACTGCTTCTCTTAATGAACTCCAGCAAGAGAGCGATAGGGAGCCAGTTGTTTTGACTGCAGATACCGTTCGTCTTGTTGACTTGCCAGGGGGTTCCACCCTTCTGGAAATCGATGAAACTTTCCCCAGGGTCTGGCGAATTGTCGGCAAGGCGTTAAGCCGCTTGGAACTGGAAGTGACCGACCGTGACCGGTCTATTGGAATTTACTATTTCCTATACGATGACCCGGAAGCTGTCGAAGATGAGGAAGCAAAAGAAGTTGAAGAGGATGATTCGGAAGATGATGAGGATAGTGGTGGACTATTTGAAGATCTTGCTGAAATATTCTCCGATGAAACTGAACCTAAAGAAGTGGAGTTTCGCGCCAAGTTGGAAGAAGAAAATAATACCATTCGATTGGTCTTGTTGGATCAGTTCGGTCAGCCTCAATCCCAGGGAACCGGGTTGCGTCTTCTGAAGATGATTCGGGAGAAAATACTTTCGTTTCAGAAATAATGCCGGGAAACCAGGAAGCTGTCTAAGAATAGAAATCGTAGCGACGAAAATCCATTTTGAGTCAGATTTTTCGATCATTTAGGGGTAAATAGTGGGCTATATACCTCTCGCGCTCAAGAATACCCATTTTTTAGCGCGCATCTTTTCGTGAAGAGCGTCGTTGTAGAACCTTGAAAGAGATGACTCTTCCTGCAGTTCTACGCCTAGCTCTTCACGAAAATCTACGCACTCAATACAAGCATTCTCGAACACGAAAGGTATATTATGAAAATGATCGAGAAATCTGGAAAAATGAGCTTTTCCACAGTAGGTTCTTTATTCTAACGACAGCCCCCTATCTCAGACAGCCTCCTGGCTTTTCTCCAGGAGTTCTTTATTCTCAGACAGCTTCTTACGTAAATCCCGAATAGGTATTTTTGATGGGTTCCCATTATCAGATTTTGAGATTTCCCGGTCCACCGGCGCT
>JAZGGE010000029.1:0-2234 GCA_036480195.1 Methylococcales bacterium | reverse complement strand
TACCAGCTTGGGATACATTGCCCGCCTGGCTAATTGCCAAGATTGCTAGATCCGATGATTGATCGACGAACGCCAAAGAGGGTTTCATATTTTCCCATACATACCGATAGTTCCATTTTGAACATAGCCCGGTTCCGGAGGGACACGTTACAGTTTCAGGAAACTGAGATGCAAGGGTCGTTGAACTGTCTGAGGTAGTAAGATCCGGGCCGGCGACTATTGTGAGTTTTTCACCAGATTTTCTAGCGAGTTCACAGATGCGGGGTGGGGTGAGTTTCGGGGCTATTTCTGCCATGACCTCAGTGACAGGAAAGAATGAAACGATAGGGATTCCAACACTAATTATTACTTTTTTTAAAGTATTTTTCTGCATTTTTATTCCTCGATTTGTTATGGAATTAAAAGTTTGCAACGTAAATTATTTTCATTATTTATCGCTGCCTCTTTTCAACAATCTAGGACGTCCCAGTCATTAGGTGGTTCGTCAGGCCGCCTTACGGAAGAGCGAGTGTAAATGAAGCAAACAAAGATCGGTCCGGTTGGATACGCGGATTATCGATGTCTGAATCAAAATGTTGGAACTCTTCGTCAAACAAATTGCTCACTCCAACAGTCAAGATACCATATCGCTTTGGTAATCTATATTTTATCGCCAAATCGAATAACCAGAAGTTATCTTGACCCTTTTCAGTAACTCCAAGTGGTGCGTTAAGACGATTAAAACTGCCCTGTTGATCTACATAGGTCCCTTTCAATGAGGCACTCAGTCCCGAAGGATGGAAAAAGTTGATGCCCAACGGAACATAATTAGTTTCAACCGTTTTTACGTTAAGATTAAAGTCTTTATCCCTATCAAGCCGTTCCCACAGCCATTCCGCGCTAAGTGCCAACCATTCCTGCGGCGTCCAAAAAAGGTAGGCCCGGAACTTATTTTCGTCCCACTGCGCATCAACTAATTCGGGAACGGGCCCGGTAAAAGCTGTAAATGGTACATTCAGATCTCTATAGGTATATTGTGCTCCTGCGTATATATTTTCAGTGAATTTCTGATCGATTGCTCCGCCATAGACCCAGTAGTCTGTCGTATTAATCTCATCAAAAAACTGATTAAATCCTGCCACCTGAGTGGGTTCGACGGTCTGGTCCGTAATCAGCGTTCTCTTCAATACTCTAAATGCCGCGCCACGTATCGTGGTGCTTAGAAAGGGATTCCACGTTATCCCAACCTTTGGGTTGAATTGATTTTGATCCTTTATGAGTTCGTCATCAGCGCTAAAGAAATCACCGCTTCCGCCCAGCGTGACGGTCAGATTTTTTAAGAGGTTAATGTAGGAATACAGATAAACATTCGCGTGATCAGCGTCCAGGTCTACGGTAGTCTGACTCAATATAATGTCAGGAGAGAAGGGTAGGGTAAGCTCTGTATTAATGTCGTCTTTCCCATCAATATGGAAATATCCTGCACCGCTAACTAAGTTGATGGAGTCCGATCGAAACAGGTACTGAAGTTCACTTCCGTAAGCACCATCTTCACCTCTGAGATCGAATGATCTGAGTATAGGATCATCAGGTTGATCTCGCAGTTGACGGTCTGCGTTTTGATATGAAAAATTGCCGATGAGATCGGAACTGGGCGAAAAACCATGATGAAAGCCAAGACGGACAGATGTGGTTTCGTCTTCTTGACGTTGATTAGGCAAAAAGTCATCCTTAAAGAATCGCAGCGCAGTATCTCCTTTTTTTGTGCTTCTATACCGAAATTCAGCTTGAATGTGTGTTTCGGGAGAGACTTCCATCTGTACGAAGGCATTGGCAAGGTCATCATCCTGATCAGAATTATTTCGCCACCCATCTGTTTCAAAATGATTGTAGCCAACACTGAAAGAGGCCTTCTCATAGATGCCTGAGACTATGCCTTCTCCGGACCAGGTTCCATTTCCACCGCCAAAGCCACTCGTCTGAAAGTTAACGCCATTACGATTAAACAACGGATTGAATTCGTTGAAGGAGAGTGCCGCAGGGCCACCGGCACTGATAAGGAACAGGTTGCTTTCCGCAAGGCGGGGCTGAATGGCGGTGGTATTAATGGGCTGAAGCAATTGTGACTGGAGCAGTTCGCTGACCCTTGCTATCTCGTGGCGTGGTCTGGCAGCATAAGAATCCGATAAAAATCTGTGAGCGGAAAAATTACTCGGGTCGGTGTTAACGGATTTCCAGCCTTCTACCAACGCGAG
>JAZGGE010000028.1:0-2321 GCA_036480195.1 Methylococcales bacterium | reverse complement strand
GTATATTTCGAAGCCCTATCGCTCTATTCCCATAATTCCGACAATGAAAACGTGTGTTCAGCAAAGGGTGCAGCGGCAACAACGGATTGTTCCGAAAAAGAACCCGATAAAACCCAACGGTCATTTTGGAGCTCATAACATTCCAGGGTCTCAAGATCTGGATCGATTAGCCATAAATACGCAACGCCCAGTTCTGTATAATTCGGCATTTTTAAAATGCGATCCACTCGGGCCGTTGAAGGAGAAAGAATTTCACAAATCCAATCAGGAATAATTTCAAACCAGGCGGTTTCGGGTAAGCTTGGCATGCGTTCTCGTCGCCAGCCAGCCAGATCTGGCACGAGCACATGATCACCTAGATGACATTCCGGCTCATCCAGAATCCACCAACCTCCGGAACCACCCCTGCCTTTATGAAAAGGAGAGCCCAGTTCAAACCCTAACGAAGAAGCAGCTACCGCATGTTTTGGCGCAGGTCTAGGATGGGTTTCCAGTTGACCATGAACGATTTCGCCGACGAGAGTATCCGGTAAATCAATAATATCTTGGTAGGTTGCCTCTTTAACTGCCAAATCGGTCATTTCCGCAATAGATCCTCTATTCTAGTGATATAACAATTTTGGTTTGATGGATAGAGTAATAGTTCCCATGCTCCGCGTGGGAATTCATCCTTGGACGCTCCTGCATCTCGTGACGCAGAAGCGTCACAAACTACATTCCCACGCGGAGTATAAGAACGATAGTGACTATAAGTACCTCCGCAGAATTAATTTAACATTTTACTTGTTTTTTTCCTATCTTCCGCGTTGCAGAAACAGTTGCATAGCTCACTATGCGCCTGTTTCTGCGCCTTGAAGATGAAAAAAATCCTGCGCAAAACTGTCAAATTAATTATGCTCTAGTACTTAGTCTCGCATGGCGTACCTCTATGTAAAAAGAATGGCTGTGATAACAGTTATAGCCATTATATCTCTGGTGACCAAAAATGTTCAGGAAAGGTGTTAATAAAAGCACGTTTTCTATAGGAAGTTTTCAATTAGGTGGATTAGGAGTCTGGTGAGGTTCCCCGGAAGTTCAGAATTTCTAGTCTCGCGGAATATGCATTATACCTTTGTAGGAGGGGCTCTAGCCGCGACACAGGCCGAGATCGCGGCTAAAGCCCCTCTTGCAAAGAGAATCTATTTTTCTGAACGAATTTGAGTTCAAAAAACAATCCCATTAATCAAACAATTGAAGAAATTCAAGCAATCCCATTGCATCAATTCCATTGGGTAAGGGAAATCGTTCTTTACCGGGATAAATGACAAACTTACGTGTCGCTTTAATATCATCGCACGCGTAATGGAAACCTTTTGAAACTTTAGGCGCGGATGAACGCTTGATCTCTATGGCCCATACTTCTTTTTTGGGTCCTTCCAGCACTAGATCAACTTCCGCCTGGGTGCGGGTTCGATAGAAACTATGGCGCCATTTGTTGGAAAGATGATTGAGGACATTTTCCACTATGAATCCTTCCCAACTGGCTCCAATTGCAGGATGTCCCAGTAGGCTTTCAAAATCTGTAATATTTAGAAAGCGATGAGCCAAACCACAATCGCGAAGAAATACCTTGGAGGTTTTGACCAATCGTTTTTTGCTATTGCCAGACCAAGGTTGAATTTGCCAAACCATATAAAAGTCAGTCAATGTATCAATATAGTTTTTTATCGTTTTGTAACTAACGCCCAGACTTTCACCCAGTTTTGAAAAATTTACTTGTTGCGCATTATTATGTGCCAACATTGACCAGAGCCGCCGCATGGTTGTTGCAGCAATTTGCGGACCCATCAGTGGAATATCCCTTTCTATGTATGATGAAATAAAGTCACTACGCCAGTCCCAACTGTCATCGTCAGTTGCAGCCAGATAACTTTCGGGAAACCCGCCGCGCAACCAGAGTCTTTCCAAATCAAACGAGGGATCGGCTTGAGATGCTTCTCGTACAGATAAGGGACTCAGTTCTAAAAATCGAATCCGACCCGCCAGGGTCTCGGACGAGTGTTGGATGAGATCACGCGAGGCCGATCCAAGCAAGAGAAAATGACCTGCTGTTTCTCCGCTTCGTATACGTATATCGACCAATCCTCTTAACAGTCGGAAGAGATCGGGCTGTCGTTGAACTTCATCAATAATAAGTAGTTTATTTTCAAAGCGACGCAGATAGGCTTCGGTGTCGGAGAGCTTGGCTAAATCAGTATCTAACTCCAGGTCTAAATAAGCTGATTCTTTGTGAATTGTTTTAGCGACTTCTAATGCAAGAGTGGTCTTGCCTACTTGTCTTG
>JAZGGE010000027.1:0-10460 GCA_036480195.1 Methylococcales bacterium | reverse complement strand
AATTAATGATTATGATGAGGATCTTCCAGTACAGTGCCGCCTTTAGCTTCGCAATCCGCCTGGGATGTTTTAAGTAATCCCTGACCTTTACAACCATTTTGGCCACCACAGGAATTGGTGGCAGTTTTGCAAGCAGATTGTCCCTTACAGGCATTAACCCCCCCACAGTGAACCATACCGGCATCCATAGAGCCATGATCGTGGTGAGTTTTTTGTGTTGCGCAACCACTTGTGAAAAGCGCTGCAGCTGCGGTAGCCAACATCATGCCGGTTGTTTTTTTCGATACTGTCATTTATTTTCTCCAGATTAACAATCAATACCCAAGCCGATAAAACTCGGAGATTGAAATAGTCACAATAGAATCCTTCGCAAGTTGAATCACGAAATCTCTACAAATCCCACGATTCCCATGCGGTATACCGGGAACCGAACCTATCACTAAGTGATTCTACCAGATAGAATGAGTAAATAGGCCAGCATATGGGAGATATTTCCTGAATCATCAATTGATCGCAAGTACTGCGGGCCAGAGTTACATGAGGAAAAAAACATTTTTGGTCGGGAGAAAATCCGCAGGATCTTAGCTGTTTCCATAAGTCAGCAACCAAGCGGGTTAGTTCATATGGTGTCTGCTTTGGCGTTAACCAAAGCATGTTGGATTTGCTTGGCTGTAGCGCGGAGTCGATAGTTATCTCGAAAGTTTTTCTATCAATCGAGGATATAGCTTCGAACATATTAGGTATTCTCGCTGCTTCGACGCTCCCGAGGAAGGCTAACGTAATATGGAGGTTTTCTTTTTTAGTCCAGATTGCCTGCTGTAAACCAAAAACGCTTTTTGTGCTGTTCAATTCTTCACGGATTGAATCCGAAGGCCAAAGCGCAAAAAATAGCCGTGGTTTACTCCCTGGTTCTGGGAAATTTCTTCCTCGCATGGGATTTTCGTGTACGGCAACAGTATGATTACGTTCTAAAAGGTAGATCCTGAAAGGACTGGATAAATTAATGTAGGCAATGCGAAATAAAAGGCTATTATCTAAGCGGTGTAAATACTCAACACACCGTCAAACGCTCGTCTAACCGCCTGCCGTCTGATCTCGATACGATTCCCATAAAAATGCTCTAGCGCTGTGATAGCCTTGCCGTCACTTTGTTGCCAGGCAAACCAAACTGTTCCCACCGGTTTATCTTCGCTGCCACCACCCGGCCCAGCAATTCCAGTAACTGCAAGCGCACAGTGGGCGGCACTATTCTTAAGCGCGCCGGCAACCATTTCCTGCACTGTTTGTTGACTGACCGCACCATACTCAGACAACGTCGATTGCCGCACCCCAAGCAACTGATCTTTCGAGGTATTACTATAGGTCACAAAACCACAATCAAACCATTCCGAGCTGCCGGCTATATCTGTAATAACCTTGGTAACCCAACCACCAGTGCAGGACTCCGCTGTTACTAGTTTGTGCCCCTTGGCAATTAGAAACTCACCAACCTTCTCTGCAACAGTGAAGAGTTGATTTTCCATTCAGTATCTAGTAACTAAACTGTACATTAGGTAAAATCAAATCAAAGACTTCTGAAATTTCCATTGGCGCTTTTTTTAGAACATTCACAATTTGATCCTCATTGATCCGCAACAAGTCGGAGGATAATTCGGTAATGCCTGCCAGAACCTCTGTTTCGTCATCATCAAACAGAATGATGCCAGTAAGCTGTTTTGCGAGATTAATTAAATGGGCATCCAAGCGATAATCTTCTGCCTTTTCAGGAAATAAATGACAGCCAATTGCTTCCTGCAGGGAGGTCGGTAACTTCCAGAGTTTTGCTAGTTCTCCACCCACATCAGCGTAGGTAAAGCCGAGAACATCCTGCTCCAGATCACCAATAATCTTATGGTTTCCATCCGCAGCGAGGAGGATCTCACGGCACTCGCCCGGCATTTTATTATAAAGCAACAACGACCCGAGCTCGTGGAGCAAACCGGCTATAAACATCCGTTCACTGTGCAACACCGAACATTCTTTTGCAAGTATTCGCGCGACGACTCCGCAATAAACACTCCGCATCCAAAAATCCGTCATGTCGACCAAATCATTTGGGATATCATTAAATTGCTCAACCGCTGCAGTTGCTAACGCAACATTCCGTATTTCATCAATCCCGACGATGGCTACCGCTCTTGATAGTGTATCAATTCGTGAGGGAAAACTATATAACGCACTATTGACAATTTTCAGCAAACGTGCCGTCATAGCTGGATCCTTGCTAATTACATTGCCGATCTCAACAGCTCCAAATCTTGGGTCATCAAGCATTTCATTGATTTGAAAAAAGACTTCCGGCAGACTGATAAGATCAATTGAGCCCTGGACAAGTTTATCTGGTGTCATTTTCGCCTCTATTATATCGTGGAATTGCGATAATATTTCATAACCTTCACCACGTACGCCCTAGTCTCACGATAAGGTGGAATTTGGTTACCGTATTTTTTGACTGCGCCCTCTCCAGCATTGTATGCGGCTACAGCAAGCTTTGTATCGGATTTGAAATACCTTAAAAGGAAACGCAAATACTGGACGCCGCCGTTAATATTCTGGTAAGGATCACGGCGATTATTGACGCCAAACCGCTTTGCCGTTGCCGGCATGAGTTGCATTAAGCCTACCGCGCCCACCCTCGATACCGCTTTCGGGTTATAGGCGGATTCGGCCCGAATCACTGCGTGGATTAACTGGGCATCAACGTTATATTTTCTTGCTGCTTTTCGAATAATCGGGTCGAAACGCATTTGTCGTTTTGCCAACCACCGCGCAATCGGTTTTTTCTTCGCTACAGTAGGGATAATTCGCTCATACTTTTTCCCACTAAGGGGCTTGTCAGTGTAGCGAGCGCCTCCTTCACTTTTGATTAATTTATAAACATCTGCCTGTACGATAGCTGGATTACCAACAACTAGCGTGAACAAAAAAAAACTAAGAAACCGATATCGTTTAAACATGTTTGCAAGCCCCAACCCTTTTCAATCTGAGGAAAACCCTGTTCACGCTATCGGCAGCTAATCGATTTACTTCACCCCGTCGTTTCTAAATTGGAAACCAGTTCACAAAAGTATAATTTTCTATTAAAAGTTGCTTGATTTTTAAACTACCCAAACTACCCACCGCCTAAGCAACTGAGGAGCGATACCTTCTAAGAACCTGTTCAAGATTTCGATCAAGGGATGCAACGCAAGGCAAAAGTGGTCGAAAAAGCGCAGCATATGGGTCGTATGTGAGCATTTTGAGACCACTTTTAACGCCGTGATGCGCCCTTCAGCGAGATCTTGAACAGGTTCTAATAATTTTTTAGGTTTTTAGCCAGATTAGTATGTGATTGTTTGCCGGCATCTCATAATCTTGCTTCAACCGCATGTCGTGCTTTTCCGCCAGCTCGTACAATGATTCAAAATCTCGGATACCACTGCGGGGGTTGCGCTCTTTCAGCCATCGATCAAAATCACTGTTGCTATTGGAGGTAAAGCGACCGCCGTAGTTAAAGGGGCCATAGAGCACGAATAGCCCACCAGGGGGAAGCAAAGCTCCGGTTCTCGCAAAAAACATTTCCACCGACTTCCAACTCATAATATGGGCTGTATTTGCGGAAAAGACGGCATCCACCAATAGTTCCGGCCAGAGGGCTTGTGTAACATCCAGCTCCAGCGGTGATTTAACGTTAGCTAATCCAGCATCATCAAGCCATTGCACAATTCCTTCATGGTTCTCTAATTGGTCGCTGGAATGCCAAATGAGATGGGGCATCTTTTCAGCAAAATACACCGCATGTTGCCCGGTTCCACTGCCGATTTCCAGAATGTGCTTGCAGTTGGAAAAAAGTGGTTCAATAACAGCCAGAATAGGTTCACGGTTATTTTGGCAAGATGCCGAGAAAGGCTTCGTTGATGGGTTCATTGTTTAGGTAGTTTGATGGTCAAAAAAAGACAAACACAGCGGGTAAATCCATGTCGTCAAACCCGCTTGTAGGGAAGTGTCGATTGTAATTGCCGCATGTACTGGGCTACGGCATTTTGTTCGTGCCGAACAAATTCAGCCACTGGGGCGTGAAATCGAGAATCCGCCAGCCAATGGCTTGAATGGGTTAAAGTCGGGATAAAACCACGGGCTATTTTATGTTCACCCTGCGCTCCCGGTTCGAAGTGTTGCAATCCGTGTCGAATACAGTATTCGATACCTTGATAAAAACAGACTTCGAAATGCAAGCTATCAATAGATTGTATACAGCCCCAATGCCGTCCATACAAAGTTGTATTGCTGTGGTACATCAGTGCGCCGGCAATACAAGCAGCGCCGCTGTCGGCTAGCACTAGAACAATCTGATCGGGTAGCATGTTTCCCAGTTCATTAAAAAACGGCTCATTGAACGTAGGTATCCCCCATTTATCCACGAAATTCTGGATGTAAAACCGATTGAAATTGTGCCAATCTTCATCTGTTGCAGTATGCCCATCCAATATTCTCAATACCACACCTGTTTTTTCTACTCGACGCCGTTCTTGTCGAATATTCTTGCGTTTTCTCGCAGTGAGAGTGGATAGAAAATCCTCAAAGTTTTGATAGCCCGGGTTGTGCCAGTGAAATTGACAATCGTGACGGGTGAAAAGACCGCTTTCTTCAAAAAACCTATGCTCCTCTTCATCTGGAAAAAGGCAGTGAAAACTACTAGCGCCAATCTGTTCCGCCAGATGCAAGACGGATTCCAGAAGGAGTGGAAAAACATCAGTCTCTCTTCCAGGAAGAGCAAGCAATCTTTGCCCGAGCGCTGGGGTATAGGGTACGGCGGATACCAGCTTGGGGAAATAAGGAATACTCATCCGATCATAAGCATTTGCCCAGGCATGATCAAATACAAACTCTCCTAGAGAGTTGTACTTCTGATAGAGTGGCATAACACCGATGAGTACATTCTTCTCAGTGATTCCAATATGGCAAGGAATCCAACCAAAGTTTTCGCCCACACAGCCATGGCGCTCCATTGCCGCAAGGAATTCGTGACGCAACACAGGGTGGTTATCTTTAACAAGACGATTCCAGATTGCCGCTGGAATTTCGTCTATATCTGTATAGATCTGAACTTTCAATGGATTTGGATAGGTCTTATTGGGTTCGTGTAAAAGATCTGGTAGGCTATCCGAAAATAGAAACCGTAGCGAGGGAAACCCTTTTTGAGTCAGATTTTTCGATCATTTGAGGCGAATAGTGGGCTATTTAACGAAAATGATAGGGAAATCTGGCCAAAATGGGCTTTTCCGCAGTAGGTTCTCTATTCTCGGACAGCCTCCCAGCCAAATGGCGTTTTCAAATTATACTCTGAGCGTTTGACTTCAACCTATCCTAATACCAGGGAATATGAAATAATATTCTGCTCATAGAAGCGAATAGTTCCGAAAACAATTTTGATACGGCGCAATCATTAATGGACGAAAATAAAAAAAAGGCGCTTGGCGCCGCCTTAACACAAATCGAAAAACAATTTGGTAAGGGCTCAGTCATGCGGATGGGCGATGTTGCTGCAAATCGTAATATTGAATCGATACCCACTGGGTCGTTGACTCTCGATATTGCCTTGGGCTGCGGAGGATTGCCAAAAGGAAGGGTTGTGGAAATCTACGGCCCGGAATCATCCGGAAAAACCACGTTGACCCTTGAAGTGATCGCCCAGGGACAAAAACTGGGTGGAACGGCCGCGTTTATAGATGCTGAACATGCTCTTGACCCAGGTTATGCAGAAAAGATCGGAGTCAATGTCGATGATCTTCTGGTCTCTCAACCGGATACCGGGGAACAAGCTCTGGAAATAACCGATATGTTGGTTCGATCCGGTGCGATTGATATTGTGGTCATAGATTCAGTTGCTGCTTTGACGCCAAAAGCGGAAATAGAAGGCGAAATGGGAGATTCCCATATGGGCTTGCAGGCGCGATTAATGTCGCAGGCACTCAGGAAGTTAACGGGGAATATTAAAAAATCCAATACTCTGGTTATATTCATCAATCAGATTCGGATGAAAATCGGAGTCATGTTTGGTAATCCAGAAACAACCACAGGTGGAAACGCGCTCAAGTTTTATGCTTCTGTCCGTCTGGATATCCGCCGGATAGGCGCAATAAAAAAAGGCGATGAAGTTGTAGGAAGTGATACCCGCGTCAAAGTCGTCAAAAACAAAGTGGCGCCTCCGTTTAGACAAGCAGAATTTGAAATTATATATGGGGAAGGTATATCCCTGGAAGGTGAGTTAATAGACTTGGGCGTCGATTTCGGTTTAATACAAAAGTCAGGATCCTGGTACAGCTATGGGAAAGACAGGATTGGTCAGGGCAAGGAAAATGTCCGTACCTTCCTGAAGGAAAATCCAGCAGTTGCTCAGGAAATTGAGGTGGCTATTCGCGAAAAAACAATGGATAAAATTCAGCCTGATGCAGTAGAAGAGGCTGAATCTGAATGAAATCCGCGACATCTGTCTAAGGCTGTTAAGCCGGCGGGAACATAGTCGGCGGGAACTAACATACAAACTACTGCAGCGTGGGCATCAAGAAAACGAAATTGAATGGGTTGTTGATGCTCTAGCCGAGCAGGGATTACAAAGCGAGCGGCGGTTCACCGAGCAGTATGTCTTAAACCGCGTAGAAAAGGGCTACGGCTCGAGACGAATCAGCCATGAACTGAAAGAAAAAGGCATCGACCGACTATTGTTCGAAGAAGTCGTTCGTACAGAGAATATTGATTGGGCGGATGCGCTGGAGAAAGTCTACCGGCGCAAATACCGAGAAATATTGCCCAAGTCCCTCGAAGAGAGACAAAAGAGATGGCGTTTTCTTTTTCAACAAAGAGGATTTTCATCGGAACAAATAGAAGCTGTTTTTGATTCACGGTTTAATCTATCTAACAAAGCACCAACCGACGACTGACTGGAATTCCATGGAAAAATTATCGAGTGCGGAATTACGCGCGCTTTTTCTCGCCTACTTTAAAGACAAAGATCATACCGTTGTCTCTAGCAGTTCGCTGGTACCGGCTGATGATCCGACATTGCTTTTTACCAATGCAGGCATGGTTCAGTTCAAAGAAACGTTTTTGGGCCGTGAAAAGCGTTCATACGTTCGGGCTGCTTCAACTCAACGTTGTGTCAGAGCCGGTGGAAAACATAATGATCTTGATAATGTCGGGTATACCGCGAGACACCATACTTTCTTTGAAATGCTGGGTAATTTCAGTTTTGGAGATTATTTCAAACAGGACGCTATTCGTTTTGCTTGGGAATTTTTGACTAAGGAGCTGGGACTACCCGAGGAACGGTTGTGGGTGACAGTCTTTGAGGACGACGACGAGACAGCAAAAATTTGGCTGGAGGAGATTAGAATAGATCCTGAGCGTTTTTCAAAAATTGGAGCAAAGGACAACTTTTGGTCTATGGGTGACACGGGTCCTTGCGGACCTTGCACTGAAATATTCTATGATCATGGTGAAGAAATCTCCGGCGGCCCCCCTGGAGCACCCGATGAAGATGGTGATCGGTATGTGGAAATCTGGAATCTGGTTTTTATGCAATACAATCGGGATCAGGATGGAAAATTGACACCGTTGCCGGAACCCTCTGTCGACACTGGAATGGGGCTTGAACGTCTTGCCGCAATTGTCCAAGGCGTTCACAATAATTACAATACCGACTTGTTCACAAATTTAATTCAATTTGCCGCTGACTTGGCGCATACCAAAGATTTAGGTCATAATTCTTTACGAGTTATTGCTGATCATATTCGAGCTTGCGCATTTCTGATTGCCGATGGTGTCTTGCCTTCCAACGAAGGTCGGGGCTATGTACTGCGTCGTATTGTCAGGCGAGCGGTACGACACGGTTATCGGTTAGGTATCCGTGAAATCTTCTTCTACCAACTGGTCAATCCCCTATGTAAAATCATGGGAGCTACTTTTCCGGAACTACCCAATTCTCAGAAATCGGTAGAGCGGGTGCTAAGAAAAGAGGAAGAACGCTTCGCCGAAACGCTGGAACAAGGAATGAAAATTCTTGAAACCAGTATTGCTGACTTGACCGATAACAAAATCCCTGGAGAAACAGTCTTTTTACTCTATGACACGTATGGATTTCCAGTGGATTTAACTGCTGATTTCGCCCGTGAGCATGATCTGGATATTGATTTGGAAGGGTTTAACCGGAAAATGGAAGCGCAACGCGATCGTGCAAGAGCGGCAAGCCAGTTTGATGCTAACTACGATACTGTGATTGATCTGGATGTTAAAACTGATTTTGTCGGTTATGACCTCCTGGAGGACGATGCAAAAATCGTGGGTATAGTCAGAGAAGGGAAAATCGTCGAGCAATTAGAAGAAGACCAGGAGGCTGCTTTGGTTTTGGAAACGACTCCCTTTTACGCTGAGTCCGGTGGACAAGTCGGAGATTCTGGAGTGATCACCTCCGGTGGCACTATTTTTGAGGTCACGGATACCCAGAAGCAGTCAGGAGGACTCTATTTTCATAAGGGACATTTGAAGACTGGCCAATTGACGATCCAGGAAGATTGCCATGCCAGCGTTAGTCAAGAAAATAGACAGGCTATCGCCCTAAATCATTCTGCCACACATTTGTTGCACGCTGCACTACGTGAAATACTTGGTGATCATGTGACTCAGAAAGGCTCCCTTGTTAATGCCGAACGGTTGAGATTTGATTTCTCCCATTTTGAGCCGATTAGCGAATCCCAGCTATTGGCTATCGAAGTGTTAGTCAATGACCATATCCGGCAGAACAATCCCGTGACTGCGGAAGTGATGTCGAAAGATGAGGCGACCGCGACAGGTGCCATGGCTCTTTTCGGTGAAAAGTATGGGGAGAATGTGAGAGTGTTGCGCATTGGTAAATTCTCAACTGAACTCTGTGGAGGAACCCATACTGACCGTGCTGGGGACATTGGTCTTCTGAAAATCACCAGTGAAACCGGGGTTGCGTCAGGTGTCCGGCGAATTGAAGCAGTAACCGGCAAAATGGCAGTAAACTGGGTGGAACAGACAGACCAGTTAATAAAAGAAATTGCTGAATCGGTTAAAGCTAATCGTGAAACCGTAGAGAATAAGATTCAGCAGATATTGGAAAAAAATCGTCAACTGGATAAGGAAGTTGTACGATTAAAAGCAAAGCTGGCCAGTTCAACGGGTAGCGATATTTCAGCTGGAGCAGTGGATGTGGAAGGGATAAAAGTTCTTGCCATAAAGTTGGAAGAAGGAGATGCCAAGTCCCTGCGAGATATGGTTGATCAACTCAAGAATAAACTAGGAAGCGCCGCTATTGTATTGGCATTGGTTAACGAGGGTAAAGTCAGTTTGGTAGCAGGTGTATCAAAAGATTGGATCGATCGGATCAAAGCTGGAGAATTGGTCAATTTTGTTGCGAAACAGGTTGGCGGTAAAGGAGGGGGCCGTCCCGATATGGCGCAAGCCGGCGGCACAAATCCCGACGGGCTAGGTGCAGCACTTGATAAAGTGCCGGTATGGATTAAACAGCAATTAGCAAAAAACCACTCCTAGTCAGCTATAGTAAGAATCAGAAAAAAAGTGTGGGAACCCTCAAAATAGGGGTTTTGATAACAAAAAAACAACCTATAACTTTGGAGGTATTCCCACAATGAAGAAGCATACGTACCGGGCAAGAAATGTCAATAAAATTAATTGGATTCATGTCACTGAACGGCTACCCGAAGAAGTCGTGGTTTTTGCAATAGATGTTGCTAAAGAGAAACAATATGCCCTCCTCAGCACGGAGGATAACTCAGTATCAGAACTCATCTGGTGGAATCATCCCGAGCAGACACAGGACGTGCTGACAGCCTTAGAGGGATTGGGCTGTCGATTAGATGTCGTCATGGAATCCACCGGCACCTATGGCGATGCGTTGCGCTATCAATTCAGGCAATCGGGCTTTGGGATCTACCAAATGAACGCCAAACGGGTTTCTGATGCCCAAGAGGTGTACGACGGTGTTCCCAGTATGCATGATGCAAAATCGGCCACGGTTATCACTCGACTGCATCGAGAAGGATTGAGTGATCCGTGGGTGGAATTAACGGAAGAAGAACGCAGTCTGGCTGCCTTGCGTCGAGAATATGATCTGCATCAAACGCAGTATCAGCGGAACCAAAACCGACTGGAAGCCTATTTGAGCCGCCACTGGCCCGAAGTGGGTTGTTTCTTAGGCTTGGACTCGGTGACCCTGGAACGTTTATTGATTGCCTATGGGTCACCCGAACGCATCGCCGCCGATGCAGACAGCGCGGCAAGGCGGATGCGAAAATGGGGGCGAAGTTTGTTAAGCACTGAAAAAATTGTGCAGGTGATTGACAGTGCATGCCGAACGTTCGGGCAGCCGTGTACCGAGGCAGAGTTTCGCTATTTACAGG
>JAZGGE010000026.1:0-20616 GCA_036480195.1 Methylococcales bacterium | reverse complement strand
AAAGCCCATTTTGGCCAGATTTCCCGATCATTATCGTTAAATAGCTCACTATTCGCCTCAAATGATCGAAAAATATGACTCAAAATGGGTTTCCCTCGCTACGGTTTCTATTATCGGACAGCCTCCTAGGCGTAGAATCGCAGGAAGAGTCATCTCTTTCAAGGTTCTACAACGACGCTCTTCGCGAAAAGATGTGTCCTAAAAAATGGGTATTCTTGGGCGCGAGAGGTATATTGTCCGTATTGTTTACTTTGGGCATGCTGCGTTTGTCCTGGATTTACCCTGTCACTGTGAATGTTCTTTGATCAATTTGTCGAGATATGGCGACAAATTCCTCCAGCAGAACAGTGTCTTGTCGCTTATAGTGGCGGATTAGACTCTCATGTTCTGCTCCACCTCTGCGTTCATCTTAGAAAGATTGGGCTTATAGATAAACTGTCCGCCATACACATCCATCACGGCCTTATGCCCGATTCTGATGCTTGGTCAAACCATTGTGAAACTGTCACCAAAGGGTTGGCGGTACCATTCCAATTATCAGAAGTGAATGTTGGTGCCAAGCCTGGTCAAAGCATAGAGGAGGCAGCACGGGATGCTCGCTACGGGGCGCTTAGGCAAACAATGACAAGTGGATGTCATTTGCTTACTGGTCAGCATCAAGATGATCAGGCTGAAACAATGCTTTTACAATTATTCCGGGGAACTGGTTTGGCGGGTCTATCGGCCATGCCAGAGATTAAAGCATTTGGAAAGGGACGGCTGGTTCGGCCATTGCTCAGCTTTACCCGGGAAATCCTGTATGAATATGCGGTTACCAACAAGCTTATCTGGATTAACGATGGCAGCAATGATGATCGTAGGTATGGACGCAATTATCTAAGGCATGAAATCATGCCTCTTTTGAAAGAAAGATGGCCTGGAATCAGCCATGTGCTAACTCGGACAAGTCGGCATTGTGCTGAAGCAAATGATATTCTAGCGGGTCTCGCCAGTCGCGAACTTGATTCTGCACAGGGAAAAGCACCGAATTCACTGTCAATTAGTGCATTAGCAAAACTTGTCGTTCCTTACCAACGGCTGGTTATCAGAAAATGGATTACTGACTCGAGCTTCCGTTGTCCTGCTGCGCGGATTATCGACCGGATTCTAAAAGACGTGCTCACAGCCCTTCCTGATCGGATGCCAATAGTTTGTTGGAAGGAGGGGGCGGTTCGGCGTTATCGGGATGATCTTTTCATCTTACCTCCTCCCAGTAAGTTTGAGCCCAGCGCTGTTTTGTCCTGGTATGGTAGTACACCGTTGCAATTGCCGGATGACAATGGGAAACTTGAAATATTACTAGAGACTGGCGAGGGTATTCCCTTGCAACTTTGGGAAAAAGGGCGGATAACCGTTCGCTATCGCCGTGGGGGTGAGCGATGTAAAATTCCCAACCGTATTGGCCACCATTCCCTTAAAAAACTATTTCAGGAAAAGGGTGTGCCACCTTGGGAGCGTCAGCAGATTCCTTTAATATATATAGATGACGTACTTGCGGCAGTGGGGAATGACTGGATCTGCGAGCCGTTTTCAAATCAGTGCGGGGGTGAAAATATCCGGATTGTTTGGAAAAGATAGTTGGCTGGACGGAGTGCCAGACTAATTCTCAATATTTTCGTCACTGTCTCTCAGTGACTGCAAGACTTCTTCCCTTAGCCCCCCGTTTTTAAGATGATCCAAATAATGGGCCATTCCACCGGAATCGGGTTCACGCTTAAAGTACTTTAAATAAGCTCCTTTAATGAAATCAGCATCCATATCCAAATAAAGTAAGGAGTCTCGTTCACAATGGGAAGTTTTTTCAGCGACGATAAAAAACAACCAATCGTCTTTTGTCTGAATAGACCGCATTTCAAAACCGGAATCTGTTAGTACTTTAGCAACAGTTATTTCTGTGAATCCGTTGTAATGATAGTCGCCTCGATAGCACTGAGTCCCAAAAAGACATTGGGTTAACCGCTCATGGGATTCGATATTTTGATTTTCGCTTCTGGTAAACAGATCCAGTAAGCCAATTATATTAGGTACTTGTAACTCTAGGGTGGCCTTGTTAGCCAATACTCGATTCCATTCCCGTAAAGCAACTAGACACTTGGTTCTTGGTATATGCTCCAGAATGTCATTTGCCAGGATGTGTTCATAATAATTTGAAGGCAAAGGGGCTAGGTTGGTCGCGTCACAGACTAAATCCGGATCATGGAAGGAGTTGAGGTCAATATTCAGAAAGCCTTTTTTGAGATCGTATCCGCAGCCTAAATTTATTTTTTTGGGGTGGTCGGTCCACTGAAACTCATCCAAAGCAATTACCATCGGGTCTGTGATTGATACAGAGTATGATGATGCTTCCAAAAAAAATTAGCAAGAATCGCAAGCGGCTGTCTTTTTGGACTAGTGGATAGAGGGACGCTCATTTTTCTTAATAGAGCAATCTGTCGTCATTCTCTTCACTGAGTACTTGAGTAAATCGCGTGGATTCTCTATTATCCTGTCAGGGAAAGACTGCCGATTTTCGATCCCATTCTTAAGGGTTGTCTTCATGTTTCTTCGGATCCTCTACAGGATTCTGGTATTCGCAACTAATAAAATTTTATGATACCTATTCGGGATACCATTCCCTGTTACCACCGCCCCGTTATTACCTGGTCACTCATTGGCGTAAATATCTTTTTCTTTATTTACTCTCAAATACTCCCGGAAGAGCAAAGGCAAAATTTGTTCTATCTGCTAGGTACTGTACCGGCGCGGTATACCCATCCGGAATGGGCTCAGCAAGCGGGTTATCCGGTCGGAAACTACTTATCGTTTATAGCCAGTATGTTTTTGCATGGAGGCTGGCTGCATATAATCATGAATATGTGGTTGCTATGGATTTTTGGCGATAATATTGAAGATCGGATGGGACCCACGCGATTTATACTTTTTTATGTCCTATGCGGATTGATAGCACAGTTGATTTATATCGTAACCAATGTAAATTCACCCGTTCCGATTATCGGTGCTTCGGGAGCTATCGCTGGTATATTGGGTGCTTACTTTTTTCTCTATCCTTATGCTCGAATCGTCCTTTGGATACCGATACTTTTTTTACCTATTTTCGTTAAAGTTCCTGCGATCGCATTTTTAGGTCTGTGGCTTGGTATTCAGTTTTACAATGTGACTAAAACAGCAATCGAAAACCCAATGTTTACCGATGTGGCATGGTGGGGGCATATTGGTGGCTTTTTCGCGGGGGTAATCCTGTATCGTTTTTTTCTCTTGCCCGATAGACTGGCACCCACCGATACTGAGTAAAAGATCAAACATTCTAGAAGGATATCCGTGAGAAAATCCGATTGCCCCGATAAAAATGTACTCATTATGCAGTTTTCGGCATTTTTATCCGAAGCAGCAATATTGGCTGATCCGGAGGATTTAAAACCCTATGAGTGTGATGGTATGTCGGCCTATCGAAAAATTCCCTGGCTGGTTGTGTTGCCGGATACGGTGGAACAAGTTCGTAAAATTATGCGTATTTGTTTCCGGGAAGGCGTGCCTGTTGTGGCCAGGGGTGCAGGGACCGGGCTGTCAGGTGGTGCCTTACCAGTAGAAAAAGGTGTTTTGCTGGGGCTCGCCAAATTCAATAGAATTATTGATATCGATGTTGCAAACAGGAAGGCCAGTGTACAACCGGGTATTCGCAATTTAGCAATATCTGAAGCCGCAAAACCCTATGGGCTTTATTACGCACCAGATCCTTCATCACAGATGGCTTGTACCATAGGCGGTAATGTCGCGGAAAATTCCGGGGGTGTTCATTGCCTCAAATACGGCCTTACGGTCCATAATATTCTGCAACTTTCGATTGTGACAATTGACGGTGATTTAGTAACGATTGGTGGCAGTGGACTGGATGGTCCCGGATTTGATTTGTTAGCTCTATTTACGGGCTCGGAAGGGATGTTGGGTGTCATCGTGGAAGTGGTGGTGAAATTGCTTCCCAAACCTCAGGCAACCCAGATATTACTCGCTTCATTTGACTCGGTTGAAAAAGCGGGCAGAGCGGTTGCGGCAGTGATCAGTGCAGGCCATCTGCCTGCCGGTCTTGAAATGATGGATAATGCCGCAATAAAGGCTGTGGAGGCCTTTCTTGAAATTGGCTATCCACTGGATGCCGCAGCGATTTTGCTATGCGAATTGGATGGCTCGAGCGAGTCACTGGCAGAAGAAGTCTCTGTGGTAAAAACGCTGCTATTGTCGGAATCGGCGACGGAGGTTCGTATTGCCCGTGATGATGAGGAAAAGAAGCGATTTTGGGCAGGGCGAAAGGCGGCTTTTCCGGCGATGGGACGAATATCACCGGATCATTTTTGTATGGATGGCACGATCCCCCGGAAGCATATTGGAAATGTCCTGACCCAAATCAATGATCTCTCCAAGCAATATGGATTTCATGTTGCTAATGTATTCCATGCTGGAGATGGAAATCTTCACCCGCTGATCTTGTATGATGCCAATAACCCAGGGGAATTAGAACAGGCAGAAATGCTTGGAGGCGATATACTGGCATTGTGCGTCAAAGTTGGAGGGACAATAACGGGTGAACACGGCGTCGGTGTGGAGAAAATCAATCAAATGTGTATCCAGTTTTCACCACAAGAATTAACCCAGTTCCATGCCGTTAAATCTGCATTTGACCCAGAGGGTTTATTAAATCCAGGGAAAGCAATTCCGACTTTACACCGTTGTGCTGAATTCGGAGCAATGCATGTTCATGGTGGAAAATTTCCGCACCCAGAGTTGGAAAGATTTTAGATGGGCGACTTCAGTGATAGCCTGAAAGAGCAGGTTATTCAAGCGGTCTCAGATGGAGTGCCATTGAAAGTTTCTGGTGGTGGCAGTAAAGAATTTTTAGGTCGTCACACCTGCGGACGGGCCTTGCATACTAGCCAACATCACGGCATTGTGAGTTACGAACCGTCCGAACTTGTGATTACGGCCCGGACAGGAACACTGCTTCAGGAAATCGAAGCGATACTGTCTGAGAAGAAGCAAATGCTCGCTTGTGAAGCGCCACACTTTGGCAAACAGGCTACTTTCGGCGGTATGATTGCCTGCGGTTTGTCAGGGCCACGACGTCCTTTTACAGGTGCAGTTCGTGATTTTGTGTTGGGTTGCCGCATTATCAACGGTAACGGCGAAATACTTACATTCGGGGGGCAGGTCATGAAGAATGTTGCCGGTTATGACGTGTCCCGCTTGATGACGGGTGCGATGGGTACCCTGGGCGTACTTCTTGAGGTCTCTCTGCGAGTACTTCCCCAGCCGACAACTGATGTGACAGTCCGGTTGCCTTGCAGTCTAGAGTTAGCGTTGGAACAGATGACAATCCGGTCGGGTCAGCCTTTGCCCCTTTCCGGTAGTTGTTTTGACGGGGAGTTTTTATATTTCAGACTATCGGGGCCAAAGCCAGCCGTGAGTGAGGCAGTGTTAATCCTCAAAGGTGAGTGTATTGGCAATGGTGCTGATTTCTGGCGAAGACTTAATGAGCAAACCTTGCCATTTTTTAGTGGCGACGAAGCACTTTGGCGGTTCTCGGTGGCTCCGGCGTCGCCACCGATAGATATCAACGGCCGGTGGTTATATGACTGGAGTGGTGCGCAGCGGTGGCTAAAGAGTGATGTATCTCCGTCCTTGGCTTTTCAGGCAGCAGAGAAGTTGGGTGGACACGCAATGCTTTATCAGGGAGGCAATCGGGAGGGCGATATTTATCATCCGTTACCCCGAAAGCTTTCGGAGCTTCACAGGAATCTTAAAAAAGCCTTCGATCCTACCGGTGTCCTGAATCCGAATCGAATGTATCGGGAATGGTAATCACGATCTAGCTATGAAAACTAATTTGGCGGATCAATTCAGAAGCAGTGAGGAAGGTCGCGAGGCAGGATCAATACTCAGATCATGTATCCATTGTGGGCTTTGTCTGGCAACTTGCCCAACATATGCGCTATTGGGTGACGAACGGGATAGTCCGCGGGGGAGAATTTATCTCATCAAAGAAGTTTTAGAAGGACAAACTCCAAGTCAACGCACCCAGTTACATCTGGATCGTTGTCTGACGTGCCGTGCCTGCGAAACGACGTGTCCATCAGGCGTTCGTTTCGGGCGGTTGGTCGATATCGGGCGTCGATTGGTCGATGAGCGAGTCGACCGCACCTGGATGAATGCCATCAAACGGTGGAGTCTGAGAAGAATATTTCCTTATCCAACCCGGCTTAAACGATTATTAGGTCTGACTGAGTGGGTGCGCCCCATTATGCCGACAAAGCTTAAATCGAGAATTCCACAAGTTGCCAAAACGGATAATTGGCCGGTGGAAAGGCATGCACGAAAAATGTTAGTGCTTGATGGCTGTGTTCAGGCATCTGTCGCGCCAAATATTAATGTGGCTACCGCCAGAGTGCTGGATCGGGTGGGGATATCGCTGATATCTGTAAAAGAGAGTGGTTGCTGCGGAGCAGTGAGTTATCACCTCTCTGCCAGGGATGAGGGGCTGGCATTCATGCGGCGCAACATAGATGTCTGGTGGCCGTATATAGACCAAGGGGCCGAAGCGATTATAATTACTGCCAGTGGTTGCGGAGTGATGATAAAGGAGTACGGAGAACTACTTGAACATAATAGGGAATATTCCGAAAAAGCAGCGCGTATTTCTGAACTCGCATTGGATGTCGCGGAATTATTCGCCGATCCAACACTTGTCAATCAGTTACCCAAGATCAATAAAACTATCGCTTTTCATTCTCCCTGTACCTTGCAACATGGTCAGCAGTTAAACGGCCGAGTTGAATCAATTTTAACCCAGCGCGGTATTTCTCTCACGCCGGTTAAAGATGCTCATCTGTGTTGTGGATCCGCTGGAACATATTCGATTCTGCAAGCTGATATTTCTCAACAATTGCTAAAGAATAAAATAAGCGCCCTTGAATCAGGGGTTCCTGAGCTAATTGCGACAGCCAATATCGGCTGCTTGCTGCAGCTGCAAAGCGTTACCCAATTGCCGGTTAAACATTGGATTGAGGTGTTTGATGGGGCGTAGATGACAACATATTTTGGGGTGCATCGGATTGATGGATAGAGTGAGAGTTTCTATGCAGAGCGTTACTTCCTTTAAGTTAAGAAAAAAGGCATAGGATGCGCTGAGGTACGACGCGCATCTTCGGATAATTGTTGCGTTTCCTATCGTCAGCACATCCGACATTTCAGCCTTAACTTAATGGCAGTGATGCAGAGCATGGGAACAAAAATAATACTTTATCCAAAACCGAAGTTGAGAGCCTCTCAGAAATCCATTGATCCTAGAGATTTTATCTATTCTGCAACCCTGCATATAAATCTATAACCTGTCCTGCCAAGGTTTGATTACTGGCATATAACACACCACGGTGATTCATGAAAGTTGAGTCGGGGCGATTTAGGTCTAAGGGTTCACTATAGATATCGCTGACAATAGCCCCACTTTCAAAAAAAAGACAAGCCGTAGCAGCGTAATCCCATAAGCTACCTCCACCTTCTGGTTGTTTTGGAAACTTGAAGTAGCAGGCGGGCGCTTTTTCTAGAACCCAGCAGGCATTCATAGCTGCTCCTCCGTACAGAAGAGTATTCAAACCATCATAGCCCATCTCCAGAGCTACACTTTTCAGTTCAGCTACCATTTCAGAAAATAGATTGTGTTGTTTAAAACTTCGATCAGCAATTAAAGTCAACGAATCTCCTGGTGATGCCGATGAGAGATTCAGTGGCCATCGCTTGCCATTTCGAAAAGCCCCCCCATTTTTCATGGCATGGTAGAGCGTTTGTTCTGCTGGATCATAGATCACTCCAATATAGGGCGTTCCGTTGCTAGATACCAAGGCAACGGATACTGCGTAACCCGGTGTTGATTCGACGAAGGGTAGAGTGCCATCCAAAGGGTCGACACACCAGAAATAGTCTTTTTCTAATCGTTTTAAGTCATCAGGGTTTTCTTCTGCTAACAAGGCCAAATCAAAGGTCTCACAAGTGGGATCGAGTGTTTGCAAGATGATATTCTGGCATAAATAATCCACGTCGGTGACTATTTGAGAGGCCGGGCTTATACCTCCTGTTTTAGGTTTAACGGAGAGGGGACGATGGGTATATTTAGAGATGATTTGCCCTGCCTGGAGCGCTGCTGAAATGGCACATTGATATAGAAGGAACAGGTCGCTAGGGGAAAGTTTCATGTTGTTCAGGCTATTCAGTCTAACTGTGCCAGCACTTCACGAGCCAGGCGTTCACTATAGCCGTGGATTTTCCAATGTCCTGGGCTCCATCCTTTTAGAAAACGATGGAAATCTGTCCAGGCTACTGGGTACAACGTTCGCCAATCTTGCTCAATGGCATCTCTATCCACAGGTTTGTGTTGTGACGTTAATGCCTCTTTAAGGACTCGAAAGTAGAAGTCCAATAAGTGTGACTCCCATCGTTGGCATTCATCTTCGTCCAGACAACTACCGATGAAATAGGCGACATCCTTGATTCCGCAACCGCCACCCACATATTGAAAATCTACGGCAGCAACTCTTTTACCATCTTGGGAAAAACAGAAGTTGGCTAACTTCGCATCCCCATGGACAAAGGTTTGAAAAGGGCTGTTTCGCAGTTTCTGATCAATCGCTGTAGCGGCCTTTTTTAGATCCGAGTCGTTCAAAACCTTCAATTCGTCCGGGCGAGTGTCCAAATGCCAGTATGTTCCCAGCGCCCACAGGTTCGTGGGTTGCTTCCCCATAAAGGTTGCATGAAAGTTAGCCAGCCATGACAGGCACGTTAGCATCTCATCTTTAGACACAGCAGACTTACGATAAGGAAAGCCAGCTTCGTCCAAGTCTTCCAGAACGATTAAAACCTCATCAATTTGAGATTCTAGAGCCAGGCAGTTGGGTACTCGACATGCTTTGTCACAGTACCTATTCCACTGGTTATACCAAGCCGTTTCTACCGTGTAGGAGCGAATTTTTCTTTGGTGAGATAAGTCGGTATCCCATCCCCGTGGGTGTTGACCCTGTTCAGGCAATCGCACATGTTTAACTACAACACTTCTCATCAATGCGCCTTCTAATCCAATTCTCACAATTTTTCCGTAGCCACTCCAGAGATTTTGAATGACCTCGATTTCAAAGAGTTTTTTTGCTCCGGTTGCTCTAAGGATCGTTGCTTGAAAGTGGTCGTTCATAGTGACGTATAATTTTGTTATCGTTCCCATGCTCCGCGTGGGAATACGGTTTGTGATACCCCTGTGTCACACGAGACGCAGTAGCGTCCAAGTATGGATTCTACACCTAGTCAGCTATAGGAATGACAATGCTTTTTGATGCTCATAAGGTATTGTCTTTTCTATAGTCTGAACTGTTTAGGAATGATGCTCATTCCTATGACAGGAGGCTGTCCGAGAATAGAGAAACTACTGCGGAAAAGCCCATTTTGGCCAGATTTCCCGATCATTATCGTTAAATAGCCCACTAATCGCCTAAAATAATCGAAAAATCTGACTCAAAATGGGTTTCCCTCGCTACGGTTTCTATTCTCGGACAACCAACCTCCTAGGAGAAATGAAATAGTCTTGCAGGGTTTTTCGTTGGGTAACTCTTGGCGAGGTACGAACGGGAGAGTTACCCACAAGTCCATAATGCAATAAGCATTGTCATTCCTATAGCTGACTAGTAACGTACTAAAACCCGATAGTCTAATTTCTGGGTACTTTCAGCGGGGACATTGATCTGCCATTCGGCAGTTCCTGCAGCAATCTTCTTGTGGTTGTGGGTATCCTCGATCATATTCCAGTCTCCTGGGATTGGTTCCCGCACAACAATGGTGACAGGTTCCGCTTTGGCATTTTTTAATTCGATATGGAAAGCACTTTCAAAGGCGTAGTTGTATGGGTCTGAGTGACTGCGTTTTTTGAAATCGACCTGTTTTTTACTGGCAGTCACGTCGAAGGCGTCACCGAGTTTGAGACGGATTTTTTCATTTTTTGGGGTATGGTCGATACGGTCTTCACCAATAAATTGAGCGTTGCCTGAACGATCTTTTTTATAGACTCGAACGATCCCTTTCGGAATTGGTGTGCCTAACCCGGATTTTTGATGATTTTGAAATTCCACAAACACGCCAATTTTGATTTTTTGACCAATATCACCATAGCTATTGCGGTAGTAGTAGTCTGCACCTTGCAATAACAATTCTTTGCGTACCGGTACCGATGTGGCGGCTAATAATGAAACTTGTTTGGTTTGACGATTAGAGATCGTTGTGGGTCGATCCAGGCTGTAAAGGTGATATTCAAAAAGGCTTTCTTCTGCCATTGAAGAATCTTCGGCTATTGCTGTCATCGCCATTTTTTTAACCTTGTTTTTCGCTCTGTATTCGTCTTTTATTCGATTTACATCACCCGCCACGAGTTGTAATTTGGCTTCCTTATAATCAGCGCCACTTTCGTTGTTTAGTGTTACCCAGCCAATCAAATCGAGTTCGCTGTCTTCCCTGTTGAGTTCTGCTACATAGTCGGCTTTCCATGATAAGCCGCCGGATAAATAACTTAACTCCAACTGCTGCGGATCGGCGATCGGGCTGATTAGCTGGGTATTTAAAGTGGGTTGGTCGCGAAGATTTTTGGGAATATTTTCGAAGATAAAGCGACCCTTGGGATTGCTTTCTATACGATTCCCGATTTTTAGGACTACACCCTGATTGGTGCTGAGAACAGTTGCCTTGCTGATGGTCTCAATGCCGGTGGCTGGATTTGTTGTAATAATTTTTACATTCTGACCAAGGTGCTTTTCTAGTAATTTTTGAGGTGTAAGCAGATCATAATCAAAATTCTGCTCGATGATTTTAAATCCTTTTCCGTGGGTAAGGCTTCTTAGAATCGCGGTTTCCGGTCGCATTTGCGCGCTCACACCTCGGAAAGCGAGCTGATTTGAGCCGAGCTTCAATGTGACATTTCGCTGGTCTTTGATCAATGCCAGATTTTCATTGTAGATGGTAACAGCGATATGGGTCTGATCTTTCAGGGTAGTGAGCTGTTCAATGCTTTGTGAATTTCCTGGTGTCGGCATTGATGCCAATAGTATGGGCAGAATTACTGGCAGGGTGAGATTTGTAGTTGCAAACTGACAGAGTTTAATCATCGATCCGGGTGCCTGAGTCCATTGAATTGATTAATGTTAACATAAACCTTTGACGCTCAAGAATATCCCTTTATAGAACGTTTCTTTAGGAATAGAAAACAAATAACTTGGACATTTTAGCGTAGTATTTTTGTTTGCCTTCAAGGCGTGGCAACAGGCGCATAGCAGGCTATGTAACTGTTGCTACAACGAAGAAGGCGAGCAAAAAGGCAAGTCAGGATGTTCAAGTTATTTATTTTCCATTCCTTAGACGAGGGACGTTGTTGTAGAACCTTGAAAGAGATGACTATGGCCTTACAGAAACTACTAGAAAGCAAAAAACCAATAATCATGGGGATTCTCAATCTTACGCCGGATAGTTTCTCTGACGGAGGGAGTCATACCGACCGTGGAAGGGCTGTGCAACACGCATTACGGATGATTGATGAAGGTGCGGATATCATCGATGTGGGGGGTGAATCAACTCGCCCAGGTGCCAAACGGATATCTGCTAACGAACAAATAAGGCGTGTTGTGGATACTATAGAAGCATTGCGGCGAACTTTACCTGCCGATGTACCGATTAGTGTTGATACAACACTTGAAGAGGTTGCTTCTGAGGCCGTAGCAGCTGGAGCATCCTTAATAAATGATGTTCGAGCCGGGCGGGATGATGCCGGTCTATTCAAGCTGGCGGCTGAAAAAGACCTACCCATAGTTCTCATGCACATGTTGGGATCGCCCGAAACCATGCAAGAAAATCCAAGTTATGGTGACGCTCTGGATGAGGTGAAATCGTTTCTGTTGAGCCGGGCAGAGGAAGCCGAAAATGCCGGTATCAAAAAAGGCAATATCATCATTGATCCTGGGATAGGTTTTGGAAAAACGAAAGAACATAACCTTCAGTTGATTGCCGGATTGGATGCGATTGTTGATACCGGCTATCCAGTTTTATTAGGGACTAGCCGAAAACGGTTTATGGGATCAGTTTGCAATGAAAAAGACCCTAAAGATCTTCTTGGCGCCACCTGTGCTACAACCAGTATTGGAGTTTTCTCAGGTATCCGAATTTTTCGTGTCCATGATGTGAAGCCCAATCGCCAGGCGGCGGATGTGAGCTGGGCCATTCGAAGGGAAAAACTGGGTTTGTCGAAGTAAAATGATTCGATAATAAATATGCTACATCTAGATAGAAGGGGCGCTGATGTGGTAAAAATTTAATTCATCACCATGAAGGACTTGAAGAAGATGAAGGGAAGCAAATGTAGTGATTTGTCGAATAAGGTAATGAGTTGTGCAATTGAAGTCTATTCAATAGTATACATGGAGTTAACGTCGAAATATTTTTAAATCCTTCATGCTCTTCATGTCCTTCATGGTAAAAATTAATGATACTGAATGAAATCAGATCAGCACCTGAATAGATGCCTTACAAAAAAATAAATTCTGACGAAATGATATTGCGGGATCACCTCGCATACGATAGAACGATCTTGGCAATAGAAAGAACGCTGTTGGCCTATTTGCGTACTGCTGTTGCATTTTTAGCGGCAGGCGCCACGCTAATTGCAGTATTCTTAGCGAATAAATTGTTTTTGATCTTGGGTTCGTTCATTGTATTAATTGGTGTAGTGGTGGGTATAGTCGGGTGTCAGCGGTTTTTGGAGCTAAACAAACGAATAAAAATGCTTCATGAGAGGGTAGAGGATGAGAGTTAATCTGTTAGTTTTAACGTCCATTCTTTTGATTGAGCCGATCTAAGTGCCACATGAATGAAGCATATCCCCAGACTATAACCTGGATCCGTGAGTCCATGACGGCGCAGAGTACACGCTCTTGTTTCCACAGCGGTTCAAAAAATACCCGCTTAACCGATGGGTGAAACTAAGATTTTTTGATTCCACTGTGAAACCAATATCTTGCACTCTACATCCGCCCTGGACTCACGGATCCAGGCATAAATGAAAGACTATAACCATGCTTAAATCAATCAAACAGTTTTTTGAAGTTCATCTCTTGCTTGATGAATCACCATCGCAAATGTCTCACGATCATTCTCTGCGGATTGCCTCTGCGGCGCTCCTGGTCGAAATGATGTACGTTGATGATGAAATCAAAGGTGTGGAAAAGGAGAAAATCATCCAATTGATTCAGGAGGAGTTTGGTCTCACAGACGACGAAACCAACCAATTGATTGCAATAGCCGAAGATCAGGCAAAACAGGCGACTGACTTATATCAATTTACCCAGTTGATGAATCAATCCTATACTCATGAGCAAAAACTCAAGGTTATAGAAGGTCTTTGGAGAGTTGCGTTATCAGACAACGTTATTGATCGATATGAAGAACAATTAGTTCGGAAGGTTGCGGATCTTTTGCATGTACCGCATGGAGAATACATCGCGGCGAAAATTCGAGTGCTTGATGGAGAGTAATACCTGGATCCGTGAATCCATGGCGGATCCAGGTAATAGTGAGCTATTGCGAGTGGAAATAACTCAGCAGATGACTGCTTGAAGACTCACCCGAAGGACGCTAACATACATGTTCAGCCTGTGTTTGTCTTTCCAAGGAAACTCCTTATTTGTAGATCTTGTAAGGTTTATACGGGTAACCCGACGAATGTAGCGTGTTGATTGGATCTTTTGCCATAAGGTAGAGACGCCATTATCAACTGCTATCAGTAATCCAATGGGAGAACTTAATGAACGTACCAAAAACATCGAGTATTAGTATCGCAATAGCTGCTGCAGGTCTTTTTACCGTTGCGCCTATTGTTGCTCAGGAAAGTGGCATGGGCGAGGAAGCTCAAGTGCATTGCTACGGCGTGAATGCCTGCAAGGGGCAGAATGACTGTAAATCTGCTAACAACGCTTGCAAAGGACAAGGTGCCTGTATGGGGAAGGGGTTTCTAAATATGACTGAACCGGAATGTGCAGAGAAAGGTGGCACTGTCGGCGAATAATCTAACGTATTTCTGTTTTTTATGGATAATCCAGGGAAGGTAATACCGTCCAGGAGACTGTCCGAGGATAGACAGCCTCCTGGTTCTGCTGGCCGCCCTTTTCTGGGGTATGGTCTTGGGCTGCGACCGGATTACTATGAAATTATTTTGGCAGAAAAGCCTGATGTTGACTGGTTCGAGGTCATCTCTGAAAACTATATGGTAGAGGGTGGAAAACCACTTTATTACTTAGATCGGATACGTGCAGACTATCCTGTAGTCATGCACGGAGTATCCCTTTCTATCGGCGGCACGGATCCCCTGGATAGTGAATATCTTTGCCAACTTAAGCTGTTGGCTGAACGTGTAGAGCCGGAGTGGATATCCGATCATTTATGCTGGACAGGGCTGGGGGGGAACAACTTTCATGATTTAATGCCGTTGCCCTACACAGAGGAAGCTATTAAACATGTGGTCGCACGCGTTCGACAGGTACAGGACTATCTTGGCCGACAAATATTGCTGGAAAATGTCTCCAGCTACCTGACATATTGCGATTCCAATTTAACAGAGTGGGAGTTTTATACCGCTGTGGTTGAAGAGGCGGATTGCTTGATGTTATTCGATATCAATAATGTTTACGTCAGTGCGATCAATCATGGCTTCGATCCCCTGGAGTACTTAAAATTCGTCCCCGTCGAGCGGGTCAGGCAGTTTCATCTGGCGGGTCATAGCGACTACGGCCACTACCTTATTGATACCCACGACCACCCTATAGTTCAGCCGGTGTGGGATTTGTATACCGAGGCACTGGCATTATTCGGTCCGGTATCGACTTTGATTGAACGGGATGATTGTTTTCCGCCGATTTCGGAATTGTTAGCAGAGCTGAATCAAGCGCGAACATTAGGAGGCTCTCTATTTTCGGACAGCCTCGTACGCCAATAAATCAATGAGCAGTTTACAGGACGTTCAAATAGCGTTTAAACGCTATTTATTTAATGAAGACAATGACATCGCCTCCCGGATTGTAAATACGCCTGGATTTGATAGTCACCAACGATTATCGATCTACGGTAACGCCTATCGTTCCCGGTTGATTGAAGCGTTGTCGATAGATTATTCAGCTTTGCACAATCTGCTGGGGAATGATGAATTTCATCAGTTAGGGTTAGACTATATCGAATTCTATCCTTCTACCTATTATTCGCTTCGCTGGTTCGGGCAGAATCTCCCGCATTTTCTAAAAACTGATGAAACATACAAGAATCGAGTGTGGCTTGGTGAGTTAGCTGAGTTTGAATGGACGTTTGTCAATGCCTTTGATGCCAAAGATGTAAAGATTGTGGAGATAGATGATGCGGCCCAAATTCCTCCCGATTCGTGGCCTGGGTTGAAAATTACGTTACATCCCTCTGTTTACTGGATCACCTGCTCATGGAATTGTTTTGCCATTTGGAAGGCGATAAAGAATGCGTCAGAAATTCCGGTGCCACAACAGTTGCAAGATCCGGTCAGCTTTCTAATATGGCGGCAAGGGTTGGATACTCGGTATCGATCTATTGAGCCTGATGAGAAGGTGGCGTTAGAGGCTGTTCAAGAAGGCAATAACTTTGCTGAATTGTGTGAGGAGTTAGTCGTGTATCTACGACCGGAAGAAACCGCCCTTCGTGCAGCAAGTCTACTTAAAACCTGGTTGGCAGAGGGGTTGGTTGGTGAGTTGAGTATCGAGTAATGTTGGCTTCTACGGGTAGTGGCGCGCCCGTTAGCAAGGATTCGGTGAATCGCTGCGAGAACCAGGGAATTAATAAGGTTCCTTTAGAACCAAAACCATTGAATATATGAATCCCACGTTGTCGAGGATGACAGCCGATGAAAGGCTGCCTGTCTTTAGTCGCAGGTCTGACGCCCGCTTGATGCATGGCAATTTCTATTTCTGGCGGCTTTTTGTAAAATGCCTTAAAAGCGTCTAATAACTTGATGGCAATCTGCTTGGTGGGTTTGTTATCCAGGATATCCCATTGATAATTTGCCCCTGTTTTTAGCAATCTGTTGGACAAAGGCAGCAGCCAGTTACCTTTTAGAATAATTTCATTGGATAATTCTCGTTCCATCTTCAAAGTCAAAATTTCTCCTTTCGCAAGCTGAAAGGGAAGCCACGAAAACCATGGATTATTCATGGCCTGGAATCCTTCACAAAAAATGACATGTTTAAACTGGCGACGTTTCCAGCGATGACGGATACTGTCTAAATGGAGGTCGGCCAAATCCAGTTTACTTCTGATAATCGCTCTTTTCTCCCGGAAGTAGTGTTCCAACTGGGTTAATAATTGCACCGTATCGAGATAGCCGCATTGTTTTTGATGGAAGCCTCCCAGTTCATTAGCAAGATTGTCTTGATCGCCATATTTATCGAAGTATTGACCTAAAAAAGGGCTGTAGGTAGGATCGGAAAAGCGCTTTTTATAAATATTTCGCTCTTTTGGGTTAGTAAGCAATCGTATCTGCGGTCTTTCAAAATAAAAAGGTTGACCAAAAAAGCCTTGGAGGTCTCCGTACAATTGTTTCGCCACGGGCAAATATTGGTCAATTCCCGGTGTTTTCACCAGGCGTTGTCCGGTGATGGGGTTGACAAGACCTGCTGCAGTTAAGGATGCCGAGGTACCCGTACCAGAATCCGCGATGAGAACCTGCTGGCCGCGTTGCATTAGACGCCAAGCGAGGAGGCTGCCAGCCAGCCCTTGGCCAACGATAAGATAGTCGTATTCAGCAGTGGTTTGCTTTCGATAAACTCCCATAGAATAATGATATTCAGAACTTGCCTGCGATTATACGCCTCGCATATTTTGAATACCGAAATTCTATGAGTAAAGAGCGTCGTCTGAATCTGAGGGTTCAGATATTATACCTTTCGCGTTCAAGAATGCCCATTTTGAGTGGCTAGAATATCGTGAAGGCCTAGTCAGCTATAGGAATGACAATGCTTTTTGATGCTCATAAGGTATTGTCTTTCCTATAGTCTGAACTGTTTAGGAATGATGCTCATTCCTATGACAGGAGGCTGTCCGAGAATAAAAACCGTAGCGAGGGAAACCCATTTTGAGTCATATTTTTCGATCATTTGAGGCGAATAGTGAGCTATTTAACGATAATGATCGGGAAATCTGGCCAAAATGGGCTTTTCCGCAGTAGGTTCTCTATTCTCGGACAGGCTCCTAACCCTTCACGAAAATCTACCCACTCAAAACGGGCATTCTTGAACGTGAAAGGTATATCCAGAGAAAAATACACTTTGTCGTTATACTACTAATCACGATATCCATATCCAAGTGCCTCAATTTTCTTAAGGACACCCGCTTTAAATGTTAGTAATCGCATCAACCGTCGCGGCCCAAAGTTGTAGGTCCATTCTACGATAACAACGGTTTGGTAACGGGTATTGTCGATTGTGACGCTAGGATTTCCATGGAATTCTGCACTCACTCCAGAACGGTCTATATACTCCACCCGTTCTTCGACAAGTGCTGGCTCTCCGCAAGTTTTCAGCACATCTATCTTGCGATCGCCTTTTGTCACTATGTTTGAACCGCACTTGAATGCGTAAGCTACATTCGAAACCAAAAGCAAGCTGCATAACAGCACCTTAATAAGCAATCTCATTTTATGACTTCCTTACATCAGAAGAATTAATAGGTCTGCTATTCCTGTTTTTCTTTTTCCTGACTTTCTCCACTACTGGAAGAGTTAACGCTTCCAGGCCAAACACTCAAAATCCGATCAGCTACGGACGGGTCTTCTTCTCCTTTACCACAGACACCATAGTCCATTAACCGTTCGTACCGGGTTTGAAGTAATTCGCCGATGGATCGTTTATCTAGCCGATCCAACTGTTTCACTAACTCTTTCTTCAGATTTTCCGCGGCCTTTTCAGGATCCCTATGCGCTCCCCCCAGGGGCTCAGGAATAATCTCGTCTATCAGATTTAGAGCTTTCAAGCGCTTTGACGTAATCCCCATCGCCTCCGCGGCAAGCTCAGCTTTCTCGGCACTTTTCCACAGAATGGATGCACATCCTTCCGGTGATATAACCGAATAGGTGCCATACTCCATCATCAACAAACTATCACCGACACCGATTCCTAATGCACCACCCGAACCACCCTCGCCAATAACCGTACAGATAATCGGTGTGCGTAGTTTTGATAGCTCGAATAGATTGCGGGCAATGGCTTCACTCTGACCTCGCTCTTCCGCGCCGACACCGGGATAGGCTCCCGGGGTATCAATAAGTGTTATAACCGGCATATTGAAACGTTCCGCCAGACGGGCAAAACGCAATGCCTTGCGATAGCCTTCCGGCCTGGGCATGCCGAAATTACGAAAAATATTCTCGTTAGTATCACGACCTTTTTGCTGACCAATAATGACAACCGCCCTATCATCGAGTTTTGCAATCCCGCCGACAATAGCATGATCATCAGCAAATGTTCTATCACCATGAAGTTCGTGAAAATCATCAAACATCAATCGAACGTAATCAAATGTATAAGGACGCATGGGATGCCGGGAGAGTTGCGATATTTGCCATGCCGATAGATTGGAGAATACCGATTCGGTTAGTTTTCCGCTTTTTTCCTCCAGTTTGGTGATCTCTTCGCTAATATTGATCTCATTATCGAAACCCACCCGACGAAGCTCTTCAATTTTTGCCTCCAATTCGGCAATGGGCTGTTCAAAATCAAGATATTTTAGATCCATTTGCTTATTCTTTTAATTATTATCTATCTTAAGGGACGTTCACGAAATAACTTGAACAATTGGCTTGTCTTTTTATCCGTCTTCTTCGTTGTAGCATTAGTTACATAGCTGGCTATGCGCCTAATGCTACGCCTCGAATACGAATAAAAATCCTACGTCAATTATCCAAGTTATTTAGTTCCCGTCCCTAAGGGAGTTCAAACGGTATGGATCAAGGCATCGAGAAAGTTTTGCAAACTTTTCCATGACTGATCATCTGCTCTTTGATTGTACACCGTCCCAAAACCAGGATCGCTTGCCTCAGGATTCGTAAAAGCATGCATGGTGTTTCCATAAATGTGCATCTGCCAGTCTGCTCCAGCTTCCGTCAGTTCATTCTGCAAAGCCAGAACATCTTCAGATGAAGCCATCGGATCATCATGGCCATGAAGTACCAACACCTTGGCTTTCGTAGTGAACCCTTGGGTATTATCCGGTATTGCCAATAAGCCATGAAAGCTCACAACGCCCTGCAAATCAACGCCAGTTCTGACCAAATCCAACGCACAAAGCCCACCAAAACAATACCCTATGACTACGATACGCTGGGAATCCACTTGCTCGAGACAACGGGCTGTCTCCAAAGCCACTATCATTCGGCGTTGTAACAGTGCCCGATCATCCATGAAGGGTTGCATCAACCCACGATTTTCTTCAATGCTCACGCCGAGGACACCTTTCCCATACATATCCACAGCGAAAGCCGCATAACCCATTTCAGCAAGTTCCACTGCTTTATCGCAAACAAACTGGTTGCGCCCCGCCCAGGGATGGCATATTAAAACCGCTGTTTGAGACTCACCAGTATCAGCAGAGGCAAAAAAACCTTCCAATACGGTTCCTTTATGATGATATTCGATCAGTTCTGTTTTTATCATCAAAACCACCCTAGTATAAAATGACGAGGATGACTATATCACTGTTACCTCTAAACACAATAGAATCTCTTGGTTTAATCCAATATTTTTGGTAGCCTGAACAGATAGATTCCCTACTATAGAAAAACCCCTATGCAAAAATTTATTGTACCCTGCCTCAGCCTTTACTTCATCGCTTGTCAGCCTGCCTTTAGCCAAGCTGACAGCAATGACATCGATTTAACCTGTCAGCGAAATGCTGAGGAAACGGTAAATACGATGAACCAAAAAATGACGCCGAATCAAGTGGAGTCCCTTAGAAAAAAACTTTTCGAGAGTTGCCAACAGTCCTTCAAGAGCGTAATCGATCCCGAAAAAACTGAACAGCAGCAAACCGACCTGGCGAAAACCCGCAACACGGATGCAGAGACTCGTGAAAAATCAGAAATGGATCCTTTTACTCGATTCTGGTTCGAAAGCAATAATCAAGACAAAAAGGGTATCAAGAGGATGAAGCGGCTCAAATAATCGCCACGGCGAATCAAAACGACTTCTCTTCGTAGGAGAGGCTTTAGCCGCGATCTTGGCCGAGATCGCGGCTAAAGCCCCTATTACGAAGATATCAAAAATAATTCCGTGAGACCACGGGATTCGGAGGTTTGTGCCGAGATTGCCCATCCACCGGGTAGCAGATCATAAATGCATAAAATGCCATCGTTCTAGATTTTCTCTTTTTCACGCACGTCCTGAAGAAAGCCTGTTGCCGCATCCTCCACCATATCCAGTACTCTGTCAAAACCATGATTTCCGCCGTAGTATG
>JAZGGE010000025.1:0-5045 GCA_036480195.1 Methylococcales bacterium | reverse complement strand
CCCGGATCGGTCAGGAAGTAATCGTCGAGTTTCTGGAGGGCGACCCTGATCAGCCGATTGTTACCGGGCGAGTTTACAACGGCGATCATCGCACACCCTATAAACTCCCTCAGTTTGCGACCCGTTCGGGAATAAAAAGCCAATCCAGCAAAGGTGGGGGAGGGTTCAATGAAATTCGCTTTGAAGACAAGAAGGGTGAAGAACAAGTATTTCTTCATGCGGAAAGGAATCAGGATGTTCGGATCAAAAAAGATAGTTTGGAATGGATTGGCCATGATCGGCATCGAATAGTAAAAAATGACCAGTTTGAGCGGATCGAAGGAAATTCACATCTGACCCTCCAGGGGGATCAAAATGTAAAGATAAATGGAAACACGTCCCTGGACATTGCTAAGGATTTGCAGGAGAAAGTCGGGATGAAACATGCGCTAGAGGCGGGAACAGAGATTCATCACAAAGCCGGGAAGAATGTGGTGATTGAGGCTGGAGTAAGTATTACGCTAAAAGCAGGTGGTGGATTTATTACCATTGGCCCGGCTGGTGTCACGATCTCGGGTGTGCCGGTTTTGATTAATAGCGGGGGTGTTGCAGGATCGGGTTCCGGCTGTTCGCCGGACGTTGTGAAACTGCCGATGGAAGCGGATGATGGGAAACCTGGAAAGATTGGCGTAGGGTCGAAAAAGGTGGAACCCGGTCAGAAAAAAGAGGAAATACTGCCTGTCAAGATCAATAAAACCTCGGCTAAACCGGTAGCAAAGCCAAAAAATATATTAACCCACCGACAGCGTGCGACAGAAAAACGCAAACAACGTTACCAGGGACGGAAACAGATGGCTGCTAACGCAGGGTCTACCCTGACACAACAGGCTGCAGCAGAACGATTGATCGACAACAACGACAACATTATTCGGGCAGAGGCGGCGAACTATGTTTATCGGGTGGACGAATTTAATCGGGGGCATATTGACGAACTTCCTGAAACGCCTGTTGGATTGAATCTGTTGGATCAGAAGCAGATGCCGGGTTTGGAGAATGCGGTATTTACAGATAAAGTAACAGGTTTTGGCGCTGCACTGTTCAAATCAGATATTAGTGGTGAAACACTATTGACTTATCGAGGCACTAATAATGGCGTAACGGGCAAACAAGATTGGAAGACCAATGCTTTACAAGGTGTGGGTAGAGAAACAGAGCAATACAATCAGGCGATGCGCTTGGCTAAAACAGTTAAGAAAAGTCAGGGCAAAAATTTCGTAACGGTTGGCCACTCTTTAGGAGGTGGCCTGGCCTCAGCGGGGACGGCAATGACAGGAGTTAAAGGCTATACTTACAATTCGGCGGGATTGCACCCCAAAACAGCCACCCGCGTTGGCGGGATGAAGAATGAAGAAGCCGCTCAACTCATACAGATCCGTGCCGTGGAGGGTGAAGTTCTGACCGGCGCACAACGTCATGGTAACAAAGTCCTTAGTGGGCTGGGTGTGGGGAGTGGTGCGCTCGCGGGAGGGCCGGTAGGTGCAGGTGCCGGTTACTTGCTCAGTAAAACATTGTCTGATGTCCCTCAGGCGGTGGGTGAAATGAAGCCCTTGCCCAGTGTCAAAGGTGGCAATCCGGTCGTACGCCATGGTATGGATCAGGTTATTGAGGGGATTGAAGCGCAAAAGAAAGACGATATTCAAATGCTCACCTCGACGCAGGCTAAATAGGGTAATAAGAAGAATGTTGAACTTTAAAAAATCACTTACGGTAACAACCGGCCTGCTGCTTGGCCTACTGGCAAATTGTGGATTGACAGGAAAGAATATGAAGCTGACCGATTTTTTTAGACCTGAGATGGTTGAACTCATTCGTTCCATTGAAAAAGGTGATGAAACGCAAGCACGAGCAATGATCAAGCAGGGCTTGTCATTGAACGTACAGGGTGATGAAGGAATTACCCCCTTGTTCTGGTTGGTGATGCAGAAGAATAAACCAGCGATGCGTCTGGCCATCAAACTGGGCGCTGATCCGAATTTTGCAGATCCGAGTGGAGATTCCCCTGTTACTTTGATGGCGGGCGCTAATGATGATGAACTCCTGCTGATCTTGCTTGAAGGGGGCGGTGATCCCAATGCAATAGATCGCAATGGTTATCCAGCGATTTTTGGTGCAATCGGCCACGAGCGTCTCGAACAAATCAAGATGCTAATGCGCTTTGGTGCGGATATCAATTTGACGGATCGATCAGGTGCCAACAGTGTCTTGTATGCGTCTGACATCAATCGATACGAGATGGTGCATTATTTGATTGAGCAGGGGGTGAATTATTCCGTGCGTGATGCAAATCGTGGTGATATCGCATGGAACGTCCACGAAGGACTTTCTGAAAACTTACTCAGTCCCGATTACCCCGCCTATGGCTGGGCAGTAAAAGTCAAACAGCAGTTAATTGATCGTGGAGTTAAGTTTCCCCCTCCCTCGCCACGGGAAGTTCGCTGGAGTGAAGGCAACCCGAACCAGTTTGATATCGAGGCGCGTGACAAGGCACTTTTGGATCAAGACAATAAACCCTGACTGAAGTTTCCCAATTTTGGGAGGAATTAACAAAAAAGGGGATCCCCATTTGCCGGTTTCAGCCCATAATTTGCATTCGATCCAAGATAAATAGCCGAACCTTGAAGTGATCCTTTGCTAAACGAATGAAGAATTCATGCGAATTCAATATAGCTCTTCCCCTCCAGAAACGAGGTGATCAAACCCTCGTCGGTGCTAATGACGGACGAATCTTTAGGTCTGATATTTACCCAAAGTTCAAGGGCGAGAAACCGTGATGGTTGTCAGCCCTGCGGATGTCACGATCTCTGGAGCGTTGGTTCTGAACAATAGCGGTGGTACAGCAGGATCGGATTCCGGGCTTTTGCCGGAATCAGCCAAAATACCGATGGATACGGATGACGGGAAACCCAGATAGATTGGAAAAGCACCGGACAGAAAGCAAACTCACCGAAGCGACGCCGCTGAACTACGAAATCTACCTCGTCGAACTAATTGTCCGGATTGAGGCGTCGCTGATAGAATAACAGTATCCCCAGTATCAACTACTTCAAACGAACCCGGCATCATGCCCATCCAGCAACTCCAGGAAATAGTACCAGTTTTTTCGGGAACAAAACCTATATGTTGGGAACCTTCTTTAATATTGAACTCAAGCCCCATATTGGGAACCATGATAGATTTGTTACACGTGGTTAATTCTTTACCATTAATCACCCAGATTACCGGGATATTCTTCCTCAATACAAAATGATTGGGAGTAAAACCGGTTTTTGTGACTTCCATTTTGATGATCTGGTGACCTTTTTCCATGGGTGGCAGATTTGGATTCTCTGCGGCCACGGCTTCTTTATATACACCCGCTACCAGAGTCTTGACATCGAAGCCAGTCATAATCATACCGCGGTTTAACATGATGCCACCCAGCGCCATTACGATCACGCCGGAACCTTTCAATATTTTTTGGGTGATCTGTCCAGATACAAAACTGGTGATAACACCAAATCCTAACATCACTGGTAATGTTCCCAGTCCGAAGACAAGCAGCATTTTTGCACCTTCGGCCATGCTGCCAGTACCCGCAGCCATAACATACATGGCCTGCAAAGGGCCACAGGCAATCATCAAACCATTCAAACATCCAATCGTAAAGGGGTGGTTGGTATGTTTTCGTGATTCCTCACCCACTAACCGATCCAATCCAGGCGCTCTAATTCTGAATCTTCGTAATGCCGGAAACACATTGAGCATATTAAGGCCGTAGATCAGCAGGAATATCCCTGCTAATATGGCAGCACCACCTCTGAACGTTGGTGTAAACGCTACAATTGAGCCTAGCAAACCAAACACAGCTCCAAAAAATGCATAGGACAGTGTTTTTCCGGTACCAAATAACGCATGAGAGAGGTAAGTATTTCTACCGGCAGAAGCGTTCCCCGCCGTATACCCCACAACAAAACCACCGCACATACCGACACAGTGAAACCCAGTGGTTAACCCGACCAGGAATAGGAGACCATAACTCATCCCTTGGCTCACTTCAGGAAGCCCCAGGTTACCGCTTAATTTAGAGTCAGCAAAAACAATTAAAATGATCCCGGCTAACCCGAAAAGCAAGCCAAAAAATCGCTTCATCCCCTTTCGATTAGATGCTATAGGGTGATCCAACGATACTGACCGATAGCCTTTGGCATCAATACGTTTATAAACCTCCTTCAACGAGGAACGCGTATCGTCGTAAGTAACTTCAATAATCTGCGATGGATAATCGGATTTAACACGGGAAATGCCTTCTATTTTCTTGACCGCCTGGTTAATGATTTTTTCACAGCTAGAGCAATGCATGCCCTGTGCTCTAAATTTCTCGGTAACGATTGACATGAAAATACTATTCGCTTTGGCTTTTGACTTTTACAAGAGGAGACAGAAATACATCACAAATGAACTAACCCAATTTTATAGTGAGAAAGGTATTCAATGACGGGCTGGCGCGGGTCACTCCGAATGTCGATTGCTAACCACTTTCACTATCGCAGGTATGCGCGGATCGCTTAAATTGGCAGGACAACACTATGATTATAAACCTACAGGATAAAATAAGACCGCGACAATTTGTCGCAGCTGATGAGTCACCCGACAAAATTATACTGCCGAACACCTAAAAAGGTGAGAGTACACGTGCGCGGGTCGACAGCTGATTTAGCTTTTACCAAACAAGTTGCGGAACAATTTCAATAGTGTTTCCCACAAGCTCATTTCTTCCAGATTTTCGCCTTTCTTCGGTGCTGTTGTAGAAAAATCTTCCTTTTCTATAACTTTTTCCATCGCAGCAGTATCAGTCTTTGCGGGATCATATTCCACAACAACTTCCGCCGCCTTAAAGCTCGCTTTTGCCGATTTAACCCCATCAATTTCTTCCAAAGATTCCTTTAGCAAATCTTCACAAGCGTTGCACACCATACCAAAAACCTTCAGCGTCACTTTTTCCATTTCCTACTCCTCAATCTTCCAAA
>JAZGGE010000024.1:0-6283 GCA_036480195.1 Methylococcales bacterium | reverse complement strand
AATGGCAAAATATAGTCAAATTGGAAAAACTAAAAGATATGGGTTTTGTAAACACAATTTATTTCACCGTGTTACGTAATAATTGATTAAATTTTGTGCCTTTTTGTTTTTAATCTCATGCCATTGGGTACGCAACTGGGGTGCAAGTGCGTCAATTGATTCTCTGCTTTAAGGATACGATAGAAGCTGGATTCTGAGGCAATATAGTCGCCTCGCTCCACCAGTATAGGGACAATCTGATGCAGTACCCTGTTTTTAAATTCATCGGAATTGGCCAGGGATAACACCCGGGTTCTTTCTTCTTCAATCAGTTTGTTGTGAGGACTCCATTCCCAGGTTTTGCGGCCATCTTCTTTAATTTCCCCGGACTGTTTCCAATGCTGAAACGTGCGCGCAGGCAAGCCCACAATTGCTGAGGCTTTGCTCTGGCTTGCACCCTGGCCGACATCCAATCTATAATCTGTCTGCGTTCTGAGCGCGCCATCATCACACCTTTTCCTCCCAGAACGCGTTGAACTTTTTTTGCAGCACCAGTAAGGCAGCGCCTCTGCAAGTGCCTTTTCCTTACGGTTGAGTTCTTTCTTCATCTGTTTGACTTCATCACGCAGGGCTTTGTCTGTAACCGTTTTAGTGCCGATTTACTGAGGGCAAAGAAAGGTTTTTTTCCAGGCATCCAATTGATGGGTAAAGATCTCTTTCTGGCGATAAAATGCCTTCCGGGCTTCGCCTTCAGGGGCACTGCTTACCTTTAGCAGTTGAAAGCGTTCTTCTTTACTCTGGTCTTGTGGGCGTTTATTCATCGCGGTTTCAGGCATATATTTTCGTCGGTAAGTTTTGAACCAATTTTTTAAGGTGTAATGATTAACGTTTTTAATTCGTCCGCAACAGTTTGTATGGTTTTATGACCACGTTGCAATACTTTTTCGACGGCTTGTTCTTTGAATGCTTCCGTATAATTTAATTTCATAATTTTGCTTCTCCACAAAATATTTCCCCCATGGGGGAAAAAGAAAAAGCGACAACTATTCTGACATAGGGGGATAGCAGTGCGCATCGACCTGGGTTTTTCGGTCACCCCATTTAATTCCCACAAGCAGGTATTTGGATAGTGGTTGTAGGTTGTAGGTTGTAGAGCGATAATTTACTGCCGGCATACACTAAACGGCCGACAATCATCACGAGTAAATCATTCACCCAAGGCTCGCGGCGAGAGTACAAGACCTGAGGTAAACCTAACTGCTTCGCGAGGGCGAAAATCGCATAACTGGCGCCATACTCCCGGCTCTGTAAAATCTGAAAGGCCTCTGGCGCACCGACTGGAATCACTTGCTCACGGAACGCTAATTGGAATGTTTGAAATTGATCCAACGTGCAGCCGGTGACACGACTGTGCTGAGTATGCTTCATCTGGCCCTTTTCGCGAAAGGTGGTACGAAGGAGGCCGACCGGACTTTTCCGGGATGTTTGGATTTCGAGGTGTAAATGGCCATGCGCTGTATGCATGGCTAATTATATACATTATGTTGAAAACAAAAAACCCCTCAAAACCACTAACCCCAAGGACTATAAGGTGAAAATAGACCGATTTTAGAGAGTAAAATCCACCTTAGGCGTGAGAGGTATATTATACTTACACCCATGAGTCATCTCTTCCAAGAGTCTACGCTTAGCTCTTAGCGAAACATGCCAACTGGAAATGGATATTCTTGGGCGCGAGAGGGATCTAGCACTCATCTCTGTCCAGACCCGTAGTTAATTTACTGCATCAAACAGTAAGATAGCGCTGAACGATATCATCCCCCAATTCATCCATGCCGCCTAAGGCAACAGCTTTACCTTTTTCCATAATACAAAACCGGTCGCCCACACGTTTTGCAAACGGGAGTTTTTGCTCCACAAGCAACACAGTCAAACCCTGCTCCTTATTCAATTGAAGAATAGTGTCACCAATTTCATGGACGATATTCGGCTGGATACCTTCGGTGGGCTCGTCCAATATCAGCAGCTCTGGTTCTACGACCAGTGCCCGGCCTATGGCCAATTGCTGTTGCTGCCCACCGGAGAGATCCCCGCCTCGGCGGTATAACATTTGTTTTAATACCGGGAAAATTTTGAAAATCCGTTCCGGTACGGTGTTGGTCTTTTGCCTTCCTGCCGCCAAACCGGTTTTCAGGTTTTCTTCGACGGTCAGCAGGGGAAATATTTCTCTTCCCTGGGGGACATAGCCTATCCCAAGAGGCGCGCGTTTCTCCGCGGGCATGTGGATGAGATCCTGATCTGCAAATTGAATAGAACCGGATGACGTGTCAAGCAATCCCATAATGCACTTAAGCAATGTCGTTTTTCCAACACCATTTCTTCCCATCAGACAGGTGCAAGAGCCTTTCGGGAGATCCAGATCGACATCCCACAGGGTATGGCTTTGACCATAGGACTGGTTCAACGCACTAATAGCTAGCATTAAACCCCCAAATACACTTCAATAACTTTTTGATTATTCTGTACATCATTCATATTACCTTCGGCCAATACCGAACCTTCATGCAAAACGGTGACTTTTCGGGCGATCGATCGTACAAATTCCATATCGTGCTCGACCACAACAACCGAATGCTTGCCTTCCAAAGCCAAAAGTAATTCCGTCGTGCGCTCGGTTTCCTGGTGAGTCATCCCGGCGACAGGCTCATCCACCAGAAGCAATCGCGGTTTTTGCATTAACAACATGCCGATTTCCAGCCATTGCTTTTGACCATGGGAAAGCGAACCGGCGATTGTATTCCTTTGTTCATTCAGTCCAATGGTTGAGAGTGTTTCATCAATAAAGTCAATTTGTTCGCCGGATAATCGCGCCAATAGTGTGGACCACACTCGTTTATCAGTACGCATGGACAATTCCAGGTTGTCAAATACAGTTTGATACTGAAAAACTGTCGGTTTTTGAAACTTACGACCAATACCGGCCTGGGCGATGGAAGGTTCGTCGTATTTCAGCAAATCAATACGCTGGCCGAAATAGACCGTCCCACTATCGGGTCGGGTTTTTCCGGTGATAACATCCATCATAGTAGTTTTTCCCGCACCGTTCGGCCCAATGATACAACGTAATTCGCCATCGTCTATATAGAGCGTCAAATCATTTAGAGCTCGGAAGCCATCAAAACTAACGCTAATATTCTCCATATATAAAACCGGACCATGCCGGGTATCCAAAGCAGGATCGTAGACCGGTTCCGGCACCATAAATTCAAATACTCGATCCCTGCACATCATCTCGCGAGTCTTGTCTAGGGCTTTCATGGCTGATTCTCCCTTCTACGTTGAGCCAGTCCGACTAATCCTCGAGGAAGAAAGATAGTGACCAAAACAAACATAGCGCCGAGGACAAATAGCCAGACCTCCGGCAAAGCTGCAGTCAATAGGGTTTTTGAATAATTCACCAAAAATGCGCCGACTATAGCACCATATAAAGTTCCCCTACCCCCGATGGCAACCCAAATAACTAACTCTATGGAGTTGATTGGAGAAAACTCGCCCGGGTTGATAATGCCAACCTGGGGAACATAAAGTGCGCCGGCAATACCGGCCAGGATTGCCGAAAAAACAAAAACCCAAAGCTTAAATAGTTCGACTTTATAACCGATAAAACGGGTTCTGTCTTCGGCGTCACGAAGAGCGACAACCACGCGCCCGAGCTTCGAATTCACCACATAACGGCAACTCAAATAGCCGCAAGCCAACGCGACGCAGGAGAGAACAAAAATCACTACCCGAGTACTGTCAGCTTGCAGACTGAAGCCTAATATATCTTTGAAGTCAGTCAATCCATTGTTGCCGCCAAAGCCCATTTCATTTCTAAAGAAAGCCAACATCAATGCGTAAGTCAACGCCTGAGTGATAATGGAAAGATAGACACCGGTAACCCGTGATCGGAAAGCTAACCAGCCAAAGACAAAAGCAAGTAACCCGGGGATCAGCGCCACCATCATCATGGAAAACCAAAACTGGTCAAAACCAAACCAGTACCAGGGCAACTCCTTCCAGTTCAGAAAAACCATGAAATCCGGCAGTAGCGGATTGCCGTATACACCACGATCACCGATTTGGCGCATCAGATACATACCCATGGCATAACCACCCAAGGCGAAAAATGCCCCGTGTCCCAAGCTTAAAATCCCACAATATCCCCAAACGAGATCTACAGCGACGGCCAGTAACGCATAGGTCAAATACTTACCAATTAAGGTAACGGCATAGGAGGAAAGGTGTATTGCTGACGTTTCAGGAACGAGCAGGTTGAGTGTGGGTACAACAATAATCAACCCGGCGAGGAGAAGCAAAACAATATTGCCGCCACGATCATCTTTAAGAATTCTTGCAAAGAACATTGTTTAGTTCTCCACCGCCCGACCTTTTTGGGGGAAGAGCCCCCTGGGCCGTTTTTGAATGAAGATAATAATAAACACCAGCACCAGAATTTTGGCTAATACCGCTCCAGCGAAGGGTTCTAAAAATTTATTGGCAATACCTAATGACATACCCGCAATGAGGGTTCCCCACAGATTACCAACACCGCCAAAGACGACAACCATAAAGGAATCGATGATGTACGATTGTCCCAGATTAGGACCTACATTAGTCAGTTGACTTAGCGCCACACCCGCGACACCAGCTATACCGGAACCTAAACCAAAAGTCATCGCATCTACCCATTCCGTGCGTATACCCATTGTTTTAGCTATAGCACGATTCTGGGAAACGGCCCGTACTTCCAATCCCAATCGGGTTTTTTTCAAAATCGCCAATAAAACCAGAAACACCATAAATGCAAAGACGATGATATAAAGCCTGTTCAAGGTTAGTGATAGGGCACTGTTAATTTCCAGCGACCCACTCATCCAGGAGGGTGTTGCTACGGATCGATTCAATGGTGAAAAAACAGTGCGGACTAATTGCTGGAGTATCAAGCTGACGCCAAATGTGGCCAGCAGGGTTTCTAACGGACGGCCATAGAGAAACCGGATGATGCTACGCTCAATGGCAATACCGAACAAACCGGAGATAATAAATGCGGCAGGAATTGCAACAAATAGTGAAAGATCAATATGATTCGGCAATAACAGCTGGATAACATAAGTCGTATAAGCACCAATCATAATCAATTCACCGTGGGCCATATTAATAACGCCCATGACGCCGAAGGTAACAGCCAATCCAATAGCTGCCAAGGCAAGAACTGAACCCAGACTTAGACCAAAAAACAAAGTTTCGGTAAATTGAAACAATTTGAGCTTGAACCCAATATTCTTAAGTGCTTGCAGTGCCGCCTCCCTTACTTCAAGGTCGGACTCTTTAAACGCTCCATCGGCGTTTTTATCAAGCAAAGCACCGAGCCTTCCCCGAACGGGAGGAGACAGATTATCAGCTAATGTGCGAACGGCGGTCAGACGAGTCGCCTTATCTTCGCTGCGAATGTCCACCATGGCGAGCGCCATCTGCAATAATGATTTTACTTCACTATCGGTTTCCAGATTAAGCTGGGCACGAAGTAATTCGCCGGTTTCGTCAGTTAAATCACGACTGAGTTCTTTTACGGCCTTCATGCGCAATGTCGAATCTTCTGTATTCAGATTGAGTTGGGCCAAACTGTTGCGGAGCAGTGTACGAATACTGTTGTTAACCCTAAACTTTTTGATTTCTCGCTTGCCTACTTCGCCGATCGCCTGATTACTTCTTACGTCAGTTATGCTATACCCCTGATCGGAAGATGTTGCAAAAACGATGCGTTTATTTTCATCTTTAGTGTAGAACAGCGAACCTTGTAGCATTGCCTTTAGTACCTTCGGTACTTGCTCATCTTCCAGTTGGGTGAGTCGCTTTATTAAATCTTTTTTCTGCTTAAATGAAGCATCTCTTGTTTTTTCGAGTAGTTCGATAAAGGACTCTTCTACGGCTTCCTGCGATATTTTGGGATCATTGACAGAATCTTGCGCCAGTGATTGACCGGTCGTCAGGAAAAGTAAAATCGTAAAGCTACAGTAGACCGCGAGAAGCAAGATATCTAAGAATGGCCGCTTTATTATCATTATTAGTTATGGCTCGGCAATTTGATGCTGTGGGAGTTTAGGAACGTGAAATAAATAAATTGTACATTATGGCGCAGTATTTTTGTTTGTCTTCATTCGTATAGCAACGGGCGCATAGCTGGCTACGTAACTGTTGCTATACGAATGAAGACGGACAAAAAGGCAAGCTAGAATGTATAAGTTATTTAGTTCGCGTTCCT
>JAZGGE010000023.1:0-9385 GCA_036480195.1 Methylococcales bacterium | reverse complement strand
TTGGAGAACTTGTTCAATTCCTGATTAGACGTATGCATTGGAAGTAGACGGGTTTTTACGGTAACGGCCCCGTCTTGAGCGTAGAGGACTATCGTACAAGGCATGTGACTTACAGCATCAGGCTCTAAAAGTAACAATTTTTTTGCATGGGTGAGATTGCAAAAACTAACGGTATCATACTCGGGAAAATCTATCTTTTCCCTTTGCCGAATAACCTTACCAATTCGACTGTGGGCAGTAATGCGGAAATTATTTTCGGTAATTGCGATTTTGAGTTCCGCTAATACATCATCATACGATTTCTCGGTTCGGACTTCGTAAAATTGGGAGAACTCGCTATTATCCCGGTAGGAACAGCCGACCACTAACCATAATAGAGAGAAAAGGATAACATGAGTAGCATTTTTCATCATCTTGGGTGTCCAACGTCGACCGTATAACGTTTCAGACTATCATTATGAAAGGCAAACAAGCAAAAATTACCGGTGTTGTTTTAGCTGGCGGCAGAGCCAGGCGGATGAGTGGTGAAGACAAGGGGTTGATCCCATTGAATGACCGACCACTAATTACCTATGTTTTGGGCGCGTTGAAACCCTGCGTGGATCAGTTGTTGATTAACGCCAATCGAAATCAGAAAGAATATGAAAAATTCGGAATCCCCGTGATATCTGATGAAACAACCGGATTTGATGGGCCTCTTGCTGGTATTTTAGCGGCAATGAAGATATCGCAAACTGATGCGCTTATAACCGTTCCGTGTGATACCCCGATGCTTCAAGAAAGGATGGTGCAACGGATGATTAACACGATGCGAAACCATAAAGCAGAAATTTATGTTGCCCATGATGGAAACCGGTTGCAACCGGTATTCCTGGGTCTTGATTGCAAATTGAAGAAAAGCCTGGAACGCTATCTTGATTCCGGAAATCGCAAGATTGATATCTGGTTGAATCAGCATGTAATGAAAGTGATAGATTATACCGATTGTCCTGAAATGTTTATCAACATCAATTCACCCGATGAACTTGCCAATATTGAGCAAGTTTTGATGGAAAAAGGACTGCCTGGAAAATAAACGATGCAAAAGCCAATCCATAATATTGAGATGACTGATGCCGGTCTTCACTCTTCTCTACCTTTTACCGCAATAGATGAAAATGGCGAACAGCGGCAGGTAGAGCTGGCAGCAGAACGACCTTTGACCATTTATCTCGACAAGTATGAAATCGTCACCTTAATGACCATCGGTGTTCAACCGGAATTATTGACATTGGGATATTTGCGTAATCAAGGGTTTATCGATTCGATAGAAGAGGTTCGAATAATCCAGGTTGACTGGGAAACAGAAGCCGCCGCTGTGATAACCCACAAATCTGATCGGGATTTGAAAAACCAATTAGCTCAGCGTACGGTAACGACAGGCTGTGGCCAAGGAACTGTTTTTGGAAAACTAATGGATAAGCTTAAGGAAATAAATCTACCTGATACCCTAATAAAACAATCAACGATCTACCGATTACTGGATAACTTGCGTCACTATAATGAAGTTTACAAACGAGCTGGCGCGGTACATGGATGTGCATTGTGCAGTAGTGATGGAGAAATTGAGTTTTTTGTGGAAGATGTCGGCAGACATAACGCTGTTGACGCGATTGCCGGGCATATGTGGTTAGAAGGTGAAGACGGCTCAGATCGAATTTTTTATACTACAGGCCGACTTACTTCGGAAATGGTCATTAAGGTAACCCAAATGGGGATACCCATCCTCTTGTCCCGGTCAGGGGCAACTCAAATGGGTTTGGATATGGCTCGTCAAGCTGGAGTTACATTAGTTTCCCGAGCGAAAGGGAAGCATTTTCTGGTGCTGAATGGGAGTGATAATCTTATTTTTGATGGTATTGGTTGTTGATATTCAAAATTAAGGGTTTTCCAGCAATATAAGGGAAAGCAAAGAGTTAAATTTAATTGTCATTGTATTGTAATAATTCCCGCCTATACTCTGTTGTGTGAATGCAACTTTCCGTTGCATGTAAACAACGGCATTCGGAGGGAATATGAACAAGACAGCACGACAAGTAGCAAAACTCTGTGTTTTAGGAGCAGTAACATTAACAACGACAAGTATAGCAAATGCTGGACACAGTGAATTGCTTGACGTTCTATTAAAAAATGGAGCGATTAATAAGAAGCAATATGAAGAATTAGCGAAAGGTGCTCAGGAAAAGGAACAGAAAAAAGACGAAGAAGACGTCAAGGTCAGCCTCAAGAAAGGCCAGCTCGTTTTTAAGAGCGATGATGATGAATTCAAATTCCAGGTGGGTGGTCGTCTAATGTTAGACGCGGCCTGGTATGACAATGATGATGTTAGCAAAGGGGACGCTGACTTTGGAAATGGTACAGAAATCAGGCGTGCCCGGGTGTTTGTAAAAGGAACGTTGTGGAACGATTGGCATTTCAAAGGCCAGTACGACTTTGCCGGCAACACAACCAATATTAAAGACGCCTATATCAAATATACCGGTTTGAAAGAAACTATCGGCTTTCCATTAGATATCACGATGGGTAACTTTAAAGAACCGTTTAGCTTAGAGGAACTAACCAGTTCCAGGTTCATTACCTTCATGGAGAGAGGAATGCCGAATGTTTTTGCACCCAGCCGTAATCTAGGGGTTCAATTGAGCAGCCACGGCGAAATGTTAGAGGGTGGCTGGAGCATGACCGGTGGCGCGTTCGGAACGGGAGTTGATGACAATGCGGCGTCAGGTATCGATGAAAGCTATGCCGGGGCGGGTCGTTTCACATTAGCACCCATTGCCAACAAAACTCAAGTTGTTCACTTAGGCGGTGGTGTTGAGTATCGAATCTTGAAGGGTGACGCGGGTAACCAGGTTCGTGTGCGTCAGCGTCCGGATTCCCATATTGCCGATCATCGTCTAGTAGATGCTCGCTTCTCGAATACAACCGGAAATCCCCTTGAAGGTGATTTGCTCAAGTATGGCGGCGAAGCTGCTGTCGTCTGGGGGCCATTTTCAACCCAAGGTGAGTATATCATTGCTGAGTATGATATTGATGACGGCCCTTCTCCTGAGTTCGAAGGTTGGTACGCCTATGCGAGCCTTTTCCTGACAGGGGAATCACGAAGCTATAAAGCCAAGAATGGTACCTTTAGCCGGGTAAAACCCAAGGGTATCGTTGGCAAGGGTGGCTGGGGTGCGTGGGAAATCGCAGGTCGCTATAGCTATATTGATCTAAATGATGACGGTGTCGAAGGTGGAAGGGAAGGCAATTGGACTGTGGGTTTGAATTGGTATGCAACACCCAGCATTCGCCTTATGGCGAACGTAATTTTCGCTGACGCTGATTTACCCAATGGTACCTCGGATAATCCTAATGTCCTTCAGCTTCGGGGCCAGGTCGATTTCTAACTCGCATTCAGCTCAAAACATTCTTGTAATAAATTGGTTTTTATCTTTTAGCTAGCGAAAACCAGCTAATTGCCAGGGGTCTTCGGGTAATAACAGCCCAGTGGTTTTTTACCACTGGGCTTTTTTTGTGTCTATCCATTTTGTGACTTGGTACTAACTTTTTTATGAATTGGTGCTAACTTTAATACTAATAACTAAATTCTTTTTTATGAGGAGACTGTAGTGGATATCGCTACTCTGATCGGGTTTATCGGTGGCTTTGGCATTATCATTGGCGCAATCGCAACAGGTGGCGATGTAATGCTGTTTGTGAATACCCCGTCCATCTTAATTGTAGTTGGCGGAACTTTTATGGTGACACTCATGAAAATTCCATTGGCTGATTTCTTCAGATCATTCGGCGTCGCCTTAAAAGCCTTTTTTAATAAGCGGGAAGACTCTGCCAAATTGATAGAAGAAGCGGTACGCCTTTCCGATGTGGCTCGAAAAAATGGTCTCTTGGCCCTCGAAGGCGAAGCAGTAGAAAATGAGTTTCTTAAAAAGGGCATTAGCCTTTGTGTGGATGGTCATGATCCCGACCTGGTAAAAAAAATGTTAACCCAGGACATCAATCAGGCGATTAAACGCCATGAGATAGGTCAGGTCATGTGGACATCTGTTGGAGATATGGCACCAGCAATGGGCATGATTGGTACCTTGGTAGGTTTAGTGCAGATGCTAGCGAACATGTCTGATCCTGCGAGTATCGGACCCGCCATGGCGGTAGCTCTGTTAACCACTTTGTATGGCGCTGTTATTGCCAATGCTTTCGCTATTCCCCTTGCCGATAAATTATCAATGGTCTGTGATTTTGAAAGAATGAACAAGACTTTGATTATTGAAACAATAGCAGGAATTCAAGAAGGCATGAACCCCCGAGTGCTGGAAAGCCTTCTTCAAACCTATCTTCCCGAGAAAAAACGTTCAGCCGGTGATAGCGAATAGTTTTATAACATATTAACTAAAGTTTTATTGAGATCCTTATGGAAGACGATTGTCCTAAATGTATACCAGGCGCCCCAGCATGGATCATGACCTTTGCTGACCTGATGTCGCTATTGATGTGTTTCTTTGTGTTGTTGCTTTCATTCGCAACCATGGACGTCGTCCGTTTTAAGCAAATGGCTGCATCTTTAAAAAATGCCTTTGGTGTCCAAACAGAAGTACCCGTTTATGACGTGGTAAAAGGCACCAGCGTTATTGCTCAACATTTTAGTCCAGCCACAACCGAACCGACGCTATTGGACGAAGTCAGGCAAACCACCGAAAGCAGGGAAAATCTGGATATCCCGGAAGAAGCCAAGAAAAAGCTCGAAGATGAAATGGAGAAAATCAAGCAGCAAAACCTGGAAGTGGAAGCCGAAAAAATACGAGAATCCCTTAAAGATGAAATCACACAAGGTTTGATTAGTGTAGAAACAGAGCGATACAAAATTATTATCAGAATCCAGGAAAAGGGTTCCTTCCCTTCCGGTAGCTCAGTACTAAATTCCGGATTCGATCCGGTAATGAAGAAGATTACGAACACGATAAAAGGAGGTAAGGGTACAGTGGTCATTGCGGGTCACACCGATAATATCCCTATATCGACCGAGTGGTATCGATCAAATTGGGAGTTATCCACAGCACGTGCGGTAACAGTAGCACATGAGATTTTGCGGAACAGACAAATTGATAAAAACCGGTTGGTCGTCGAAGGGCACGCTGAAACCCGACCTCTTGTCTCCAACAAATCAGCGGCTAACCGGGCGAAAAACCGGCGAGTGGAAATTGTACTAATGCAAGACGATCCAGCATAACCCAAAAAGCATTATTCAGGAGACGATAGACCTCATGGCTTCAGAACAAACACCACTATCAACCGATCAGGATCGAAGACGTTTTTTCAGGATCGATGATGAAATAATTCTCTTTTTTCGGGAAGTAGCAGCGGAGCAAGTGCCCGATATTGGCACATTCGGCAAAGACTCAATAGATAACTACTCATTGCGTTCGGCCCTCGAGCATATCGGTCAAGAAACCCGATCACAGCTTAGTCGGATAGAGAAGAGTCAGCCGGAAATTGCCGAGTACCTGAAAGGAATTGAAAAGAAAATTGATCTTCTCGGGCAGGCAATAGTTATGAACGATTCAGATTTGTCCGATCAACCTACCCGAGAAGTAAATCTGAGTGCCTGTGGAATAGCTTTTGCGTCCGAGGTTACAGTAAAAACCGGACAGATCCTCAAATTAAAAATGGTTCTTCCACCGTATCTGATCGGGGTTGTGACCTATGGAAAAGTCATCCACTGCAAACCAAATGACGCTGAAAACGACCAGTTTCCCTATCGTATCGGTGTTGAATTCTTTGATATTCAAGAGGAAGATCGGGAGATTCTGATTCGACATATCATGAAAAAGCAAATGCAACAAATTAGAACGATGAAGGAAACTCCGGAGGAAAGTGAGTAGCATTTTGTGATTGTTTGATAGCGGTTTTTCTCACCAGTAAACATAATCTTGTTTTACTCTTCAAAGGTTGATTTTGACGACAACCTGCCCGTCGAACTGATATATACCGTTCGCGCCCAAGAATACCCATTTTCAGCATGGAAGGTATAGCAGTGCTATTTAACGAAAATAATCGGGAAATGTGGCCAAAATGGACTTTACCACCGTAGGTTCTCTATTCTCGGACAGCCTTTTGGATGTTGTTCCTGCATTGACCTTACCTGCCAAAACTGTCAGCTTGACATGACAGGATTGTCAGGTGGACTGACAAAAGAGTCAGTTAATAAGGTGTGGGACGACATAAATCTAGTCACGTTTTCTGATGAAATACACATTAATTAGTTGATTATTATATAGTTAATTTGTTCGGTATGTTTTGTGCTCTGTCTGATGGGTTATCTCCCTTTTTTTAAAAGTGAAGATGCTTTTTTATCTACTAGAAACAGGACACAAAAATAATGATTAAAAAAATAATGAAAACCTCTTTAGCAGCACTCACACTTGGGCTTGGCATCATGAGCGCTGGTGTGAGCCATGCGGAAACCATCGAATTTGATCTAACCGGATTGGGCAGTTCAGTTCATGGTTTTGGAAGCGACGGGCTGTATCTGGGGCGCAACTTTAGACGGGGTCACAATAACGCAAGGAAAAACTGGACATTTAACGGCGTTAGCCTGTCTATTAATGATACGACCGGTGTTGGTACGATCAGAGGGAACATGACTCGTCAGTCGGATAATTCTGAATGGGGTATCGATGTCAAATTAGACGATTTAGTTATAAGAACCGGTACTGGTTCAGCGACTAGCCGTCATAATTACAACGCATCAAGTGATAATTTATCAGCCATTTTATCATCGTCCTCTGTGGGCACAGGAGTTGAATGGCAATCCTTAAGCATGACACCCACATCACCAACACCATTTTGGGGCTATGCAGGATCAACAACCTCAACTTGGTCAGGATTAGCAATGCCGAAGCTTGGGCACATCAATGTTGCAGAATTCTATTTGCAAGAAAATTATCTAAACTCGGGTATCGATGGATTAATATTTGATGCTTGGTATCAACGAGCCGATTGCAGGAAGTGCAAATTTCAAGTAGGAGATACTAAAGCAATTGCGACGCAAGTTAGTCCTGTTCCGCTACCCGGCGCAGTAGTTTTGTTTGGCTCAGGGCTATTGGGTTTTCTTGGAATGTCGAAACGAAAAGTAGTCCTTTCGTAATAGCCACTTTCACAACGAACATTTTTAAATTTAGTTGCCAACAGTTTTCCAGTCTTCGCTGTGAAGCTACGTAATCAAGATTGATATCACACTCATTTACTAAGTAAATGAGTGTGATATGACCAGCATATAGTCAGCCGCATCAACACCCATCTCTCTTAGGAACCTACCATTAAATAACTTATATCACTTCCGCAACTTATTTAATTCCGGCTCCTTAACTTAATGGCAGTAACTTAGAACAGGAATTCTTGAGCACGAAAGGTATAATATACCTTAATCACCTAATACGGCATTGCTATGGAATTCTCCGAAACCAAGCGCCTCATTCTTCAACAATTATTAGACGGCAAGTTTCATTCCGGCGCAAATCTCGCCAAATCTCTTTTGTTAAGTCGAACCACAATCTGGAAACAGATTCAGGGATTGATCGAACTGGGAATTTCTGTGAATGCAGTATCTGGAAAAGGATATCGGCTTAGTCAGCCTGTTGACTTGTTGGAATCATCCTCCATTGTCGAGCAGCTAAGTCAAAACGTTAGTCAATTGGCCCAACTGGAGATTTTCAATGTACTCGATTCAACCAATAGTTATCTGGCTCGATCACTTGCAGCGGATAAAGGCAAAAAGGGAACCGTCTGTCTTGCCGAATCCCAATCCTCGGGGAAAGGTCGACTAGGAAGAAGTTGGGTTTCCCCCACTGCGGCGAACATCTATTTATCAGTTCTTTGGCAATATGACAAAGGAGCGGCTGCGTTGGGTGGCCTGAGTTTGGCGGGTGGGGTTGCTATCATGCGTGCTCTTTTAAAAGCAGGTGTTATGGGTGTAGGATTAAAGTGGCCAAATGATATCATGTGGGAGGAGCGGAAATTGGCCGGTATTCTGGTCGAAATAACGGGGGAAAGCCATGGCCCCTGTCATGTGATATTTGGTTTGGGTCTCAATGTAAATATGCCTGCCGATACAGGAAGCACTATTGACCAGCCATGGGTGGATATGAATGAAGTCATGGGAGGAAAACAACCTTCACGAAACCTTATCGTCTCCCTTCTATTAAATGAACTCCTGCCCATGCTGGATACGTTTGGAACTACTGGATTGACGCCTTACTTAGCAGAGTGGCGCCAATGGGATGGATTAACCAACAAAGATGTTACTCTCACTCTCGCTGGAAACCCGGTATTGGGCAAAGTGATGGGTATCGCTGATAGTGGTGCAGTGATTATTCGAAGCCCTGATGGAGTGGAGAATCAGTATAGCTCCGGTGAAGTCACCCTGAAACCTTTAAAAACACAGTAATCCGATGGTACTTTTGATGGATATTGGTAACACCCGTTTAAAATGGGGTGTATTGGAAAAAGATGGATCGATAATGCTTAGGCAGCCAATAATAATAGGAGATGGATTCCTTGATGAGCTAAATCTTATGGAAGGCGCACCTGACCGGATACTCGTTTCTAGTGTCATATCATCAGAAATTGAAGATAAAGTGGTTCAATGGAGCAGAGAATTGGGCCAAGTCAAAATCCATTTTGTACGCTCTCAAACTGAAGCATTTGGTGTGAGAAACGCCTATAAGCAGCCGGATAAACTAGGCGTAGATCGCTGGTTAACCCTGATTGCAATAGCTAACCGCAAGCAATTGCCTGCCTGTGTTGTTGATTGTGGGACCGCATTGACGCTGGACGTATTGGATCAGCAACGTCAACATCTGGGTGGGTTGATTATTCCCGGTCTTGGGCTAATGCGCGAATCCCTGGTACAGGGTACTAGCGGTATTGGAGATAGTGTTGAGATATCCGGGGGGTTAATTGGAACCAATACGGAGTCAGCAATACAAAGCGGCATCATTCAAGCTGCATGCGGGTTGGTTGAGCGAGTTTTCCGACAGCTTCGGGATGAAATGGGTGAAAACTTAAAGCTATTCATTACCGGTGGTGATGCTTCTTCGGTAGCGCGGGAAGTTTCGTTCGAATCAGTGCTCGTGCCGGCACTGGTTCTTGAAGGCTTGGCGGTAATCGCAAGAGAAACCAAATGAAAATATTTTTCTTTCTGTTGTTATTCATCAATATCTGCCTTTTCTTTTGGAATCTTAATATGTCTTCTCCCGGAAAAGAAGCCTCAGGAAAGGTTGAGGATCGAATTGACCCCAGCGTAGAAAAAATCGTTCTAGTCAGTGAAGTTCAACAGTTACAAACAACCTCG
>JAZGGE010000022.1:0-12823 GCA_036480195.1 Methylococcales bacterium | reverse complement strand
AGCCCATTTTGGCCAGATTGTTCGATCATTATCGTTGAATAGCCCACTATTCGCCTCAAATGATCGAAAAATCTGACTCAAAATGGGTTTCCCTCGCTACGGTTTCTATTCTCGGACAGCCTCCTAGCAATACAATGAATATTGAAGCTTTAACGTGTGTGCAAGAAAGTCTCTAAAACTCCTATTATACCCAACCATAAGTTCAGAAAAAGCTATTTCTCAAGCAAGTCCACCAGACTTAACTTCTGGAAAGGCATGAAAAACACCAACCAACAGCTCTCAAGCCTTCAATATCAGTCAGAGCTATTGAGAACGAGTGAATTGGGCGTCATACAGTATTTTGGCACGATTTGCTTGTTTTATGTCATTGCAGCCAAAAGACCTAGCACGTATCTTATCAGCGACAGATTCTATTTACTATTTCCATGTCAGGAGAAAAATATGAACTACACCTATGGAATTTATATCTATGAACAAGTAGCAGCATTAGATTTTGTTGGTCCCTATGACGTCTTTAATATTTCGTGCTATTTAAATAAATCAGGACGAGTAGTTACTATTGCTGAAAAAACTAACCCTATAACATGCAATAATGGTATGCACGTGATTCCGCAATATACATTTGATACCGCGCCTAACCTGGATTTGCTTCTGGTTCCCGGAGCCCACGACCTGGAAGCAGCGCTCACAAGTCAAAAAAGTATTGAATGGATAAAGCAAATTGCCGAAAAAACTCAATATACAACCGCTGTCTGTACCGGAGCATTAATCATTCAGCAAGCAGGTCTTTTGAAAAATAAAAAGGCAACGACCCACTGGCGACTGATTGATAAACTCAGTGAAGATAAATCCATCAATGTTATGCCCGAAATGCGTTATGTCCGAGATGAGAATATCGTCACATCTCAGGGTATTTCGGCAGGTATCGATATGTCGCTATGGTTAATCGGTCAGATCAATAATCCAGAACATGCTAGAGAGGTACGCAGAATTCTCCAATATGATCCTGCACCGCCCTATGAAGCAGAAGTGTAAGAAAAAGCTTTCTGGTGCGACAAAAACACTCGCTTGCTTTACTTCATACAAATCATAATTTAAGCAATTTTCCGATGAACATTACCATCAAGAATGAAAACAGTAGAAATTGTTTTATTTGATAATGCAAACGGGCTGGATATCACGGGACCTCTCGAAGTTTTCTCTGTTGCTACGAAACTATTCAGGAGAAAGGAAGTTAGCAATAAGGGCTATACCGTTACGTTTTCCGGGAATAAAACCGGCCTGACAACACTGAGTTCCGGATTAAAAATACAGGCAGAAATGGTGACTGGTGCTGGATCTGCCACAGATAACTTTATAATACCCGGTGGATTAGGCGTCGATAAGGTATGTGAAACCCCTCAATTTATTCATCAGATTAAACAAAAGGCCACAACATCAAAAAGAACTGTCTCTATTTGTACTGGCGCATTTATTCTGGCTAAATCGGGTTTACTTCAGGGTAAATCCTGTACGACACACTGGTCGCGAGCAGCGGAACTTGCAAAGCAATATCCTGATCTCAACGTAAAACCTGACGCCATCTTTATCAAAGATGGTAACACCTACACAAGCGCCGGTGTTACCGCCGGGATTGATCTAGCGCTAGCATTAGTAGAACAGGATTACGGTTCAAGAATAGCCATAGAAATTGCTAGAATCCTGGTACTATATATGCGCAGAACGGGTGGCCAGTCCCAATTTAGCGCACCGATTGAACTGCGCAGTAAAGCCGGTGAGGAATTTAGCAAACTTCATGACTGGATACTGGAAAACATTGAAAGCCCGTTACTAATCGAGGATCTTGCCGAGTATTGCGCCATGAGTCCGAGAAACTTCTCTCGCAATTTTACCGAAAAAACGGGGATCACGCCGGGAAAATATGTTGAACTCATGCGTCTCGGCAAGGCCCGGGAATTGCTGGAATCCGGTAAACAAGCCATCGATATTATAGCGAGAAAATGTGGTTTCCAAAGAGAAGGACGAATGAGACGTGCCTTCATTCGAACTCTGGGTGTTACCCCGTCACAATACCGCACCCACTTCAATAAAAATAGTTAAACCAGTATTTCTATCTACAGCTTAAGAACCTGTTCAAGATTTCGATCAAGGGATGCAGCGCAAGGCAAAAGTGGTCGAAAAAGCGCAGCATACGGGTCGTATGTGAGTATTTTGAGACCACTTTTAACGCCGTGATGCGCCCTTCAGTGAGATCTTGAACAGGTTCTAACACTGATCGCACTGCACAACCTCTTGCGACCACAATCTGTCTCAGAAAAAGACCGAAGCGCATCAAGCTCTACAGAGTTAAAAATTAAGCTTTGTGTTGGTATACCTTTCGCGTTCAAGAATGCCCATTTTGAGCTGGTAGATATTCGTGAAGGGCTAGGAGGTTGTCCGAGAATAGAAACCGTAGCGAGGGAAACCCATTTTGAGTCAGATTTTTTGATCATTTGAGGCGAATAGTGGGCTATTTAACGATAATGATCGGAAGATCTGGCCAAAATGGGCTTTTCCGCAGTAGGTTCTCTATTCTCGGACAGCCTCCTACTCGTAGATCGGCAGGAAGAGTCATCGCTTTCAAGGTTCTACAACGACACTCTTCGCGAAAAGATGCACATTGAAAAAGGATGTCCTTGGGCACGAGAGGTATATATTCGTGGGTACACAAAAGTGTAGAATAAAGCTATCGCCAATGCCGTCTTGGTTCGGAATGCAGTCGATAAAAGACACTTGTCGTAATATGGCAATATGGGGTGTTTGTTTTTCCAGGATTAATCGTTTCTATACCTTTCGTGTTCAAGAATGCCCATTTTGAGTGGGTATATTTTCGTGGAAGTCTAGGCGTAGAACCGCAGGAATAGTCTACTCTTTCAAGGCTCTACAACAACGCTCTTCGCAAAAAGATGCGCGCTGAAAATGGGTATTCTTAGGCACGAGAGGTATATAACAAAGCTGGACGAGCTGCCACTAGGAGGCTGTACGGGAATAGAAACCGTAGCTAGGAAACCCATTTTGAGTCAGATTTTTCGATCATTTGAGGCGAATAGTGGGCCTATTTAACGAAAATAATCGGAATATCTGACTCAAAATGGGCTTTTCCGCAGTAGGTTCTCTATTCTCGGACAGCCTTCTAGACAACTGCTGTGAAATTGACTAATTCCACTGGGGATTGAGGGGAAATAGAAGGAAATGAGAAGTGTATTCATCTGGGCCATCCTTTTTTTAATCGTCGGATTATTGCCAGGCTGTTCCGTTCACGCGGTAGGCGTTCAACACTTGCAGAGAGATAAATTCTTGGAAGTGGAGGAGGCGCTTAAACAAAAGAATTTTAGGAAGGCTAATAGTCTTTTGGAAGGATTGACAGAATATCCACTATATTCTTATCTCCTATATAAGAAGGTGAGCAGTCAACCTCATCGGTTGAAGGACATGAAGAAATATATTGATGCGTATGGGGATACGCGCTACGCTTTTTCAATACGCAAGCTAGAATTGAAACACTTAGCCGCAATGGAACGCTGGCAGGATTACGTAGATAATTACAAACCCATGCGTAGTACTGCATTTCAGTGTGCTTACTACTGGGCTTTATATAAAACGGGAAAAATCCAAAAGGCTATGGAGGGTGCCGAAAAATTGTGGCTTGCTGGCCGCTCTCAACCAACGACATGTGATCCTCTGTTTTCAGTTTGGCAAAAAAGTCCAAATTTGACAACGGAACTTGTTTGGAAACGTTTTGGGATGGCGTTGGATAATGGTAAGACAGGATTAGCCCGTTATCTAAGACGATTTCTTTTGGAGAAGGAACATAACGATGCAGATTTCTGGCTCTCAGTGCATCGCAATACTGATGTCTTGTTGCAGTGTGAGCAATGGAAAACGAAAAATCCCTTATACGGTCGCATTTTTAGCCATGGTATTAAACGGTTGGTTAGGAAAAATCCTGTGCTGGCTGGAAGAATATGGAAAAGCCAGGCTTTCAGATTTAATATCGAAACAGAGACAAAACAGGATGTCGAGCGTCGGGTAGCGTTATTTTTAGCCTTAGTACGGGATAAAGATGCATTGGATAGGCTTCGTAATATCAACCTGTCCGCAGAGGAAGAGGATGTTGATCTACGGCATTGGCGTGTTAGATCGGCATTGATGAATCAGAATTGGGCTGAGGTAGCGGCGGGAATCCGACATCTAACCGAAAGTGAAAAGGCTGAACCCCAGTGGCAGTATTGGAATGCAAGGGCACTTGCTGCGATGGGCAAAAAGAAGACGGCGGATGGTCTGTATAGATCCGTCGCTAGAGATCGAAGTTTATACGGCTTTCTAGCAGCAGATCGACTGGGACTCGAATATTCCTTTTCCGATAAGCCTCTATCTATTTCTGAAAAAGTAGTGGAAAAATTGGGAGAAAGGGAAGATTTTCAGGCGGTGCATGAATTTTTATATTTTAAACGTGAAAATGAGGCGAGTAGGCAATGGTCATTTGTTATAAAAAAACTTGACCGACAGGGAAAACTAGCGGCGGCTAAACTGGCTGAGAAGTGGGGCTGGGGGAGAATGGCAATTATGACTTTGGCCAAGGCGAAGCATTGGGATGATTTGGAATTGCGTTTTCCGCTTCTGCATACGAAATCCGTATTCGAGAATTCCCAACAGAGGCACTTGAATCCAGCACTAATTTTCGGACTCGTACGCCGTGAAAGCGCTTTTGACCATCATGCCATTTCTCCAGTCGGCGCACGTGGATTGATGCAAATAATGCCCCAGACCGGGCGGAACATTGCTCGGAAGATGAAGGAAAAGTGGCGATCGGAGGTTGTGCTGTTCAATCCGGAACTCAATATACGTTATGGCACGTCGTATTTTAGTGAACTCCTGAATCGATTTGACCATAATTTTGTATTGGCCATGGCTGCATATAACGCTGGACCGCATCGAGTGGAGCGTTGGTTACCAAAGGGTAAAACTATGCCTGCCGACATTTGGGCGGAAATTATCCCTTACAAGGAGACTCGTGGTTATGTAAATGCAGTTCTCACTTATGCGGTGATTTACCAAAAAAGACTGGATAAGACATTATTTCCACTCTCGAAATATATGCCTGACGTCTCTCCCCTACAAAGATCCCTATCCAAGAAACGCGGAAAACCTGTACCCATGCCGGTGTGCGGATGATCGTTTTATACCTCTCGCGTTCAAGAATGCCCGTTTTGAGTGGGTAGATTTTCGTGAAGGGCTAAGCGTAGAAACGCAGGAAGAGTCATCTCTTTCAAAGTTCTACAACGACGTATTTCGTGAAAAGATGCGCACTGAAAATGGGTATTCTTGGGCGCGAGAGGTATGCCACCGTAGGTTCTCTATTTTGGTACAGCCTCCTGGTACTCTGTCAACTTTGGTTTGATAGATATACCTTTCCCGTCAGTACAAATTTTGACAGAGTTTTGCGGATACGCACGCTGCTTCTCGTATGATACAGTGCAATTCGTGCATTATCACGAATGATCTATACGGATTCACCTACAAAACCTTTCTTATGATAGGTATAATGGGTAAGTTTCGTTTATAAAAAAATATTTGAATATACAATGACCCACGAGCAACATAGTTATACGAGGGATGAACTGATAGAGTGTGGCCATGGAAAGCTTTTCGGCCCCGGGAATGCACAGTTACCCTTGCCGAATATGCTTATGTTTGATCGCATCACCCATATAAGCGAAAAAGGGGGCGCTTATGACAAGGGGGAGATAATGGCAGAACTAGATATTCGTCCTGAACTTTGGTTCTTTGATTGCCATTTTCAAGGTGATCCGGTGATGCCGGGGTGCCTTGGTCTTGATGCAATGTGGCAGCTGATAGGCTTTTATCTTGGGTGGATGGGGGGGCCGGGACGTGGCCGTGCTCTAGGCGTTGGCGAGGTGAAGTTCCGCGGCCAGGTATTACCCGATGCCAAACTAGTTCGCTATCGAATAAACCTCAAGCGCGTAATATTACGAAAGTTAGTCATGGGCATTGCTGATGCCGAACTGGATGTGGATGGAAAAATAATTTATGAAGCCAGAGACCTTCGTGTGGGTTTGTTTACCTCAACCGATGATTTCTGAGGGAGTTGATATATGAGACGTGTAGTAGTAACGGGTCTAGGTGTTGTTTCCAGTATTGGAAATAATAAACAAGAAGTATTGACATCCCTGCGGGAAGGGCATTCTGGCATTGAATTTTGCGAAGAATACAAAGAGCTCGGATTTAGAAGCCATATTCATGGGCCCATTAAACTTGACTTTGATGGTTTGATTGATCGCAAAATCAAGCGATTTATGGGGGATGGGGCGGCCTTTAATTATATAGCAATGCGGCAGGCCATCGAAGATTCCGGATTGTCTGAAAGTGAAGTTTCGCACCCGCGAGTGGGACTGATTATGGGGTCTGGAGGGCCGTCGACATCGAATTTGCTGCAGGCGTGGGATACTCTACGGGAACGAGGGCTTAAGAAAGTTGGGCCTTATATGGTACCTCGGACTATGGCCAGCACGAATACCGCGACGTTGGCGACCCCTTTCAAAATCAAGGGTGTGAACTACACCATTACTTCCGCCTGTTCGACCAGTGCGCATTGTGTAGGAAATGCTGCGGAACAAATTCAAATGGGAAAACAGGATATTGTATTTGCTGGTGGAGGAGAGGAAGTCCACTGGACAATGACAGTTTTGTTTGATGCCATGGGTGCATTGTCCTCGAAATACAACGACACACCAGAAACAGCATCCAGGCCTTATGATGAAACAAGGGATGGTTTTATTATTTCCGGAGGGGGTGGAGTATTGGTTATGGAAGAACTGCAACATGCCAAGGCTCGAGGCGCGAAGATCTATGCGGAATTAGTTGGCTACGGCGCAACTTCGGATGGCTATGATATGGTACAGCCTTCCGGTGAAGGCGCTGTACGATGCATGCAGCAGGCTATGGCAACAACTAAAGGGGATATAGATTATATTAATGCCCATGGCACCAGTACACCCGTGGGTGATATGCGTGAGCTGGAAGCCGTTAAGGAAGTGTTCGGCGTTAATATTCCTGCCATTTCCTCCACTAAATCACTGACCGGACACGCTTTGGGTGGCGCTGGCGTCAACGAAGCTATTTATTCACTATTGATGATGGAAGCGGGGTTTCTCAGCGCTTCGGCTAATATTACCCAGTTGGATTCTGCCGCTGAGGGTTTCCCTGTGGTGCGGGAAAGAAAGGATAATGTCACTCTCAACACCATAATGTCGAACAGCTTTGGTTTTGGTGGAACAAATGCCACTCTGATTTTTCAACGATATAGCTGATTATTGCTTCACTTTCCCGATAGTGTAAATCATGCATGCAATAAAGGATTTTTCAGCATATCTTTCGCGTTCAAGAATGCCCGTTTTAAGTGGGTAGATTTTCGTGAAGGGCTAGGAGGCTATCCGGGAATAGAAACCGTAGCTAGGAAACCCATTTTGGCTCAGATTTTTCGATCATTTGAGGCGAATAGCGAGCCTATTTAACGAAAATGATCGGAAAATCTGGCCAAAATGGGCTTTTCCGCAGTAGGTTCTCTATTCTCGGACGGTCTCCTAAGCGTAGAACCGTAGGAAGAGTCATCTCTTTCAAGATTCTACAAGAGGCTCTTCGCGAAAAGATGCACGCTGAAAATGGCTATTCTTGGGCGCGAGAGGTATATATATTCCAATAGCATTAGAATGCTCGATTATGATGACTGACACCCTTGCCAATTTATCCTCGCCCAATCCGTCAAAGAAGGAGCAGATAAACTTTAACAAGCTTCAGAAACGGCTCCGCCGCAATACAGGAAAAGCCATAGTTGATTTTAATATGATTGAAAATGGTGACCGAATTATGGTTTGTCTTTCCGGCGGCAAGGATTCCTATACGATGCTAGACATTTTAATCAATCTTCGCGCCAATGCCCCGATTCAGTTCGATTTGATTGCAGTAAATCTGGATCAGAAGCAACCGGGGTTCCCCGAGGATGTATTGCCCCGCTATCTGTCTAGCATTAATATTCCTTACCATATTATCGAACAGGATACCTATAGCGTTGTAAAAGAGGTTATACCTGAAAATAAAACAACATGTGGCCTCTGTTCCCGTATGCGGCGGGGAATACTCTACCGGTTTGCCGAAAAGCAGGGATACGATAAAATTGCATTAGGCCACCATCGGGACGATATTCTTGAAACCTTTTTTCTCAACCTATTCTATGGGGGCAAGCTCAAGGCAATGCCGCCAAAATTACTGAGTGATGATAAAAAGCACATTCTGATTAGGCCACTTTCCTATTGTCGGGAAAAAGACATCCGTGCCTTCGCAGATTGGCGTCGATATCCTATTATTCCGTGCAATCTTTGCGGCACCCAAGAGAATTCGCAGCGCAAAGCGATGAAGGAAATGCTGGCCGGCTGGGAACGGCAGTATCCGGGTCGGGTGGAAACAATTTACACCAGCCTTCAGAATATTGCACCATCTCAGCTTCTGGATTCAAGTTTGTTTAACTTTACGGGTTTAGATACCCATCGCCACGGAACAGTGGAACCGGAAGGGAATAAGACGTTGGAAGATTTAGCCTGCTAGCAAACTGTTCCTTAACACTACACTCGTTGGCCGGGGTCAATTTTCTTTTCTGCCTCTCTAATTTCCTTGTTCAAACCTGCCCGTTGCTTTTCCAAGACCAGTGTTTCGATTTCCTTCCGTAAATAGTCATCAGTTTTTTGTGTTGCATCAAAGCGCTTTTTCTGTTCCCTGAGCTCAGCGGTAAGATCCATTTCATTCAGAATGCTTTCATGGCTGATCTTCTCCTTTCGCAAATTTTCTTCAACTTGATGCCATTGAGTTTGCTTTTTCATGTGTTCCTCAATCTCTGCTTGTAATTCTCGTTCCTTTAGCCTTGCATCGTGCTGGATCTTTTGCAGACGATAATCCTCTTCTATTTGGAGTTCTTCTGCGCCTTGTTTTGCGAGTTCACTACGTTTAGTTTCCAATTCAAGTTCTTTCAATTGAGCATTGTGTTTTATCTTTTCGACGTGCAGTTTATCTTCCATTTGGAATCGTTCGGCCTGCAGTTTTGCTTGATCAGCAATTTCAGCCTGTAGTTCCATTTCCATAAGTCGGGTTTTATGTTTGATTTTTTCGATATGGAGTTGTTCTTCAGCTTCATGTTGCTTTACACGCTGTTCCTCTTCCTCCTTCAATATTAATACCTTAGCTTCGGCTTCCTGGGCTTGTATTTGCTGTTGACTTTCTTGTTCCAGGCGAAGTTGCTCCAGTCTACTCTTCTCCAGAGCTTCTTGTTGACGGAGTTTTTCCTTATCCTGATTCTCGTGAAACTCGAAGTTTTTCTTTAAGACATTGAGATAGATGGATTCTTGGGTGAACTTTCCATCGATTGTGGTTTCATCATTGTTCGTTAGTGGTTTGAAATATGGTTCCAGTATGCAGAGAGTCCGGCATTGAATATTTTGCAGTATTAAGGTTTCATTTATCTCCGTTTCTATTTGTTTTTGGGTTTCGCTTAAACCGGAATGTATCCAATCACCGTCATCAAGACCCAAAAGAACAGTATCAATAATGTCTCTTACAATCCCCTCATAGTGAGACTTAATAGTCGAGGCGATATCAGGTAACGCCTCAAGATTATTCTCGATATACCGAAAGGTGGGCTGAAAACGAATATTCAAGGTACCGTTGATTGTGCAGAAACCGCTGTAAAGCGTGGTTTGGGTCACGATTTTCCAGTCTTCGATGGCCAGATAATACACTGAATGATAAAAGCGTTTGATGAATTTTTCCGGGCGAACAAAGAGTTTAGTGTAGGGCCCAATTCTGGAAAACACTACATGCCGTTCGCCATCAAATCCGGGATCCCACTGTTCGCGCTCAACAGGCTGAACCGCTAAGCTTTGCTGGAAAGCCACCCAATCATCCATGGGGGATTTCCTTAATATCAGCAGTGTACTCGCCATCGTTTATGGCCGTCGCGGGGGGCGGCGACTGGGTCACCGTCTTTATGGCCTTGAGTTTCTTGCCCATACGCTCCGCGACCAGGGGATAAAGGTTAGGCGCGAATTCTACGGTTTTGGCATCCACTTTTCTGAGAAATCCCCGGCTTAACAGGAAACCCACAGCAAACTTTCTCGATAAATCAGAATAGCGTCTTGCTCGTTCAATTTCAGTTTTTTCAATCACCAGCTCAAGTTCATCGTTCTCGTTGATTCTAAATTCGGTAAATTGATTCAGGCATTCGAAGACAAGATCCTCCTCCTGCTCGGTGAGGGGACCGGGCGCGGTGAGTTCTAGCCGATAAGACAGTAACACTGTAAAAAAATCCACCATTGCCGCACAAATGAATGCGAATAATGAAAATCCCTTCCACATAGCGGTGGATGGTTGTATTTCCTGGGAAAACTGTGCATAAGTCATGAGCTCCGGGGGCGGGGGAACGGAATGGCCGGTTCGTGTGGTTAATGCATTGAAATGCAGCTGTACTTCCTGTGCAGCAGTGATGACTCGATGATATTCTCTTTTAAAGGCATCAGAAGTGATATCTAAGCTATTGACATTTGACTGTAATATTCTCAGCTTCCCATCGAATTTCGAAAAATCTTGTTCCATGTCACCCAAAATTTTTTTCTCGGCTTTCTGGAGTTCATTATAGTGTCTCCAAACCGGCCCACCGCCGACTTTATTTTTGTACCTTGGCGACATGTTGGGGTGGGTGCCAAGATATGCCTGGGTTGTTTCCAGGGCGATACGATTGAGCTTTTCCTTTTGTTCGCCCAATATTTCGCTTTTCATATTTGAAATATCCGCTAGATATCGATTTATCTCATGCCTGACTTGATCCAGGCGGACTATCCTAATCGTATCTTTTTGTGAAATTTCGTAAAATTTGAAATAAGAAAAAGAAATCGAGGCAGCCAATGCGATCAGCAACGATATAAATACCGTCAGATAGCGCATTCGGTTTGCTTTCCAGTGGATGCCTGCTATTTCAAGCGTGCAAATGACAATAATGGATTGAACAGCAATCGTGATGATTAAAGCGATCCACCAGGTAATGAAATGAGCCATTCCATAGTAGGTCGTAAACCCGGACGCGACGCTTAGCATAAGAACGATGGGGATTGACCATATCCGCAGCATTCCTACAAAAACGGTTTGGGCGCGGTTAATTAATCGTCCCAGTCTCCAATTTGAAAACGTCAAACTACTACCTCTTTACAGACCTGGTAAATAAATATGCCATCCTAGCAGGCTGTCCGAGAATAGAGAACCTACTGCTGAAAAGCCCATTTTGGCCGGATTTCCCGATCATTTTCGTTAAATAGCTCACTATTCGAATGCCCGTTTTGAATGGGTAAGTTTTTTTAGAAGGCTAGGCGTAGAAGCGCAGGAATAGTCATCTCTTTCAAGCTTCTACACCTAGCCCTTCACGAAAATGCACGCTGAAAATAGGCATTCTTAAACGCGAAAGGTATATATATCAATATATTATGTGCGGAGTCTATGCGATAATGAGCGGAAATGCAAACCTGATGCAGGTTTTCAAGGCCGAATCAATTTACTGGTTTATGGCATGCTCCATTGCTCGAAGAACGGAGATTACTTCTTCATAGTGGTGGTACCGTTGACACAAGCCCGGAATCCGAAGAAAAACAACCGGTTCTTCGTGGTGATTGGCGGCCCAGGTCAAGCTGCCAAGGTAGATTCTATTTTCAAAGCGTCGACCAATTCTAGATTTATTTTTGTTATTTTGTGGAGATAGATACGACTTTACGAATCTCGAAATCACAATCTCCCCGTTCCTGGCAAAAAGAGGCATACTTATGGCATAGGGTTCGATTGCGACTTTCGTTTCCCAAAAAATATTTCCGAGAGAAATAATTCCCGAAGGTTGAAGCTCATGCAAGAGGCCATATAGCTCTATTTCTCCAGCGGATGACAGCGGTAGCTCAGCATAGAAATAACGATCACCATATTTGACCCGGATCTTGTTTAGGACTTTAATGCTGGCTCGTCCACCTAGGGGGTTTTTTATCCATTTTGTAGGTCGAAGTGCGATGATCAGAATTGTTTTGGTGGGGGTAGTCATGGCCCGAATCTGTGTTTTATGAAGGATATTTATGTATACCTTTCGCGCCCAGTCAGCTTTCTATTCTCGGGCAGCTTCTTAAGTATTATGGACGCCATGGCTTGAACATCCAAGATGAATTATCATTAGCGGTGTGTTGATAAATTACTTGGAGATCGGTTTGAATAATTTCATACAACTTATAGGCAATATAGCCGCCGTACTGGGCATTCTAATGTGTTCGGTAGCAGGGGGATTCAGAGTAATAGGGAGTTATTACGTATTTGGGGTAGAAGGGGAAGCATTTTTTATTGCAGGGATTGCCTTAATGGTACTTGCATGCTTGGCGATGCTTTATCGTTTGCTTCCTGCGGAGGATGACCAGCTCTGAAGATTTAGCCAAATAATATTAATATGCCTTTCGCGTTCAAGAATGCCCGTTTTGAGTCAGATTTTTCGATCATTTGAGGCGAATAGTGGGCTATTTAACGAAAATGATCGGGAAATCTGGCCAAAATGGGCTTTTCAGCAGTAGGTTCTCTATTCTCGGACAGCCTCCTGTCATAGGAATGAGCAACATTCCTAAACAGTTCAGACTATAGAAAAGACAATACCTTATGAACATCAAAAAGCATTGTCATTCCTATAGCTGACTAGGCGTAGAAC
>JAZGGE010000021.1:0-2546 GCA_036480195.1 Methylococcales bacterium | reverse complement strand
AGCTGACTAGTACTCATTGCAATGCCAAACTCATCCGGTCAATCAGTCTTCACGAAATATCTATCGAATAAATCGGTACTGTCAAAATGGCGTCTACCTACAAATGCAGTAGCATGATGCCCCCATTGTCGCATCGCTCCTGGTGATAGAATTCCCATCGGCCAAAGTATCCATCTCTCCTTCCGTGTTGTTCCTGAGACGAGAGAATCTGTACCAAACATGCTTCGGTGGACATCTTCGTCTGGATAGGAAATTGATCGTAACTCATCATATTCTGCCAGGGAATACGAATTTCCATTGAGGATAGAGCGACGTGAATATACCTTTTGTATGTAATGGGTGCCGCTGGCAATCCGCAAAACAACAAGTGTTTCTTCATCAATCTCAGCATCGATACTACGGATTGGTTCTTCGGTCTGCTCAGTTTGCTGGCGCAACTGAATACCTCTGCCCGGAAAGAACATATGATAACAACCGCAGTTATGAATGCTGTCGTAGAAAACCGGATGGCCATCAGTTCCTAGAGTGACCCGCCAGGTAATGCCGTCCAGATGCCCACCAAAAAGATCAAATACTCCGGTAACCGGACGCGAAGGGAACCAAATTACGTAGTTCAATTGTAAGAGGATGTCATCATTAAATCGACTGTAGGAAAGATGCTTGTATGTTCGTGGCTTCGATGTATCTATCGCGGACGCGTCTAGTGTCGACCAGTACGGAGTTCCGATACGGTCTTCATCAGTTGCAATGTCAATTTCCCATATCGGTGCGTATTTCCTAAAAATTTTTTCTTTCTGCAGTTCACTCAGCAAGGGAATCCGTAGCGGATTCATTGATGTCTTCTGCAAAATAAGTCGAATTTCCTCGGAACTAATAGGATCAATACGTTTCGGTGGGGTAAAATAAACCCATTTTCCCTTTTTTGGAATCGATTCCAACGACTGTTGAAACCGCTTGGCGACGGAATAATTCAACTCGGCGATACCGGCACTAACAAAAAACCGCGTCAAGTAGTAGAAGCCCAGAACACGTTTAAGATTACTGTAATCATCAAGAACTTTAGCTTTTTCTATCAATTTAGTCGCTCTATTCTGCGAGTTGAGATCTGTTTTCCTCAGTATCGAGCTACATTTTTCTAGTTCATTAGCCAGTTCATCAGGGTCTTCTAGATTATTTGCCAAGCGAACCAAGAGTGATTTTGGAGTGTTTTTTATCTCTAGAAGCCTGGCCTGGCTGTCTAACAACTGTAACTGGCCATACCAAAATTGGAAAGCCTCCCGATCAGCGATATTATCTCGAAATGAAGCTAAAAACCGATCAATACGCAAATTGGGGAAATGTTCTATCCTCGCTGCCTGAGAATCACTTGTTTTTGCTTGCTCAATGATCTCATCCAATTCGTTGAAAAGGGTACGACAGCCAGATTCCTCATAGCTTTTCGCTGCTGGCCTTGGCCTTACCCCCGCGCAGCCGGACAAAACCACGAAGAAAATAAGAATAATGCTAAATTTATGTTTCCGATACACACCGAGCACTAATTTCGCGAAAGATCAGCCAGAAAATCTTCCATATTAATTAATTTGATCGATCCATCTTCAAGTCCTTGTCTATCTTGCTCCGTATTGTATCCCCACGAAACCAGTAACAATTTCACGCTCTGAAGATTTGGATTGTTCACCACATTCATCAATGTAGGCAATCGATCCTCAATAAAAATCAATTTTTGATTCTGATGAACCTTCAATAGGTCGGCCAAAACCTCTTCTTTGCTAACATTTCTATCGAGGCCAAAAATTCGATCTTCTGCAATGTGGATTTGATTGGCATCGAGAATCTGCTTTACAAAGCGTTCCTGCTTAGTCGTAACAATATACCAGGAATATTGGCGTTCCAGCATCCTAAGCTTTTCGGCCACGGTTGGAAACAGGGGATTCATACTGATCCATTCCTGTTCATCACTATTAATCCAGTCATCTCTTACCTTAGCGAAGGTTTCTTTTAAATCATTGGGCTCCAATTTATATCGGATGAGAAATCGTTGCTTCAATTCGGAGAAATTAGTAAGCAGAGAATCCACTCCTGTGCCTTCATAGAGCATCCGCATGAATATAACAGCCTCATATCCGGTCTCCATAGCAGGCCTTAACTTTCGAAACTGATCTATTATTTCTCCAGGAGGTAAATTTGTTGAGGGCATATCGTCCCATAACTGAACAGCCGCCTTCCAACCCGCCACACCCGTCTCTACGGCACTATCACAAATAACGCCATCAAAATCTATTGCATAAACTACTGTGTTTTCCATACCGTGACTTAAAGTTGAATAATGTGAAAGATCTAGGAAGCTGTCCGAGAATAGAGAACCTACTGCGGAAAAGCCCATTTTGGCCAGATCTTCCGATCATTATCGTTAAATAGACCCACTATTCGCCTCAAATGATCGAAAAATCTGACCCAAAATGGGTTTCCCTCGCTACGGTTTCTATTCTCGGACAGCCTTCTAGCCAAAAATTGGACAATCCACGGTGATCTTCTATGCTTAAGAT
>JAZGGE010000020.1:0-9305 GCA_036480195.1 Methylococcales bacterium | reverse complement strand
CTGAGCCTAAAATAACGACTTCTCTCCGTAGGAGGGGCTTTAGCCGCGATCTTGGCCGAGATCGCGGCTAAAGCCCCTCCTACGAAGGTATCAAAACAAATTCCGTGAGATCAGGAGTTCTGAACTTCCTCTACCCGTCAACAATATTGAAGGAGTACTAGGCGTAGAACCGCAGGAAGCGTCATCTCTTTCAACGTTCTACAACGACGCTCTTCACGAAAAGATGCGCGCTAAAAATGGGTATTCTTGAGCGCGAGAGGTATAGAATCCTGAAGAGGTAATTTATACTGTGCGCCGGTATACTCCTGAACAAAACGTGGAACCAGATACCCAGGAAGTTTTCTACGCAGACCCTCTTGTAAGCGAAGAGCTATCTCTGTTGCAACCTCGAAATGTGCTGCTCCGTTCGTTTTATCCAACAGATGCAGGTAATAAGGCAAAATACCTACTTCAAACAAGCTCTCACTGAGGTCTGACAGAATTGGAAGATCGTCATTTATACCTTTAAGGAGTACTGATTGATTGAGCACGGTGATTCGTGCATCTCGCAGTCTGTTTATCGCTTCCTGCACATCGCTATCGATTTCGTTGGCGTGATTGGTATGAACCACAACAATTGGCGTTGGCCTGATTGCTGTCAATATCCGAATCAACTGGAATGTAACCCTCGACGGCAGAACAATAGGTAAGCGCGTGTGAATTCGAACCCGTTTTATATGGTCAAGGGACGATAGTTTTTCCAGTATGCCTTGCAAACGGTTATCACCCAGCACCAACGGGTCGCCCCCACTGAGGATAACTTCATGGATTTTGGGTGAATCGCGCAGGTAGTCGAAAGCCAGCTGCTCCTGTTGCCGGGTTAGCTGGGTTTCGTTATAAGGGAAGTTGCGCCGGAAACAATAGCGGCAATTTATTGCGCAGGCACCGGTAGTCAGCAAAAGCGCTCTTTCATCGTATTTTTGCAATATACCGGCAGTGGTGATTGCTTCCTTGTCGCCAACGGGATTGTCTGAATATCCCGGTTTTTCGATCAGTTCAAGGTCGACAGGAAGGACTTGCCGCAGCAAAGGGTCATTGATATTTCCCTTTTCCATTCGGGAGGCATAACTTTGGGTCACTTTGAATGGAAACATTTTAGTTGCCTTGGATACCTCGGATGTTATCTTAGTATCAAGCTTAAGTTGGTGGAGCAACTCCGTAGGTGTAGTAAAGCTTTCCGAAAGTTCTTTTTGCCAATTTGAGTGAATCTTACTTTTACGGGTTGATGACATAAATGGATAGATAGAAGACGTGAGATATGAGTACGATGATCGGTATAATAACGGTTCTAATACATATAATGAATAATCAATGCGGGTAAAACTAAAAGCTTTAGGTTGTCGATTGAACGAAGCCGAGTTAGAAAACTGGGCGCGGGGGTTTCAGTCTGTCGGGCATAGAATTGTGGGCAGCAGTGATGAAGCAGATCTAATCGTGCTCAATACCTGCGCCGTCACCCAGGAAGCCGTACGCAAATCCAGGCGGCTTATTCGAAATTTGTACCGGGTTAACCCCTCCGCAAAAGTGGTAGTAAGTGGCTGCTATGCTTCTCTGAATCCCGACGAAACGGCTGATTTTCTTGGAGTCGACTTGGTCGTTAGTAATGCCGATAAGGATCAACTGGTTAAGCTTACCCAGCGGGCTCTTTTTTCCGACCTTGAGCAACCTATAGCATCTGAACCGGGTGTTTCACTTTTTGAATTGGGGCGGCAGAGGGCTTTTGTTAAGGTTCAAGATGGTTGCCGCTACCGCTGTAGTTTCTGCATTGTGACGATTGCCAGGGGTAATGAAAGGAGTCGATGTCTTGAATCAATTGTTGATGAAATTAATATGCTTCATCATCAGGGGATTCAAGAAGTGATTTTGACCGGCGTTCATTTGGGAGGCTATGGAGATGATTTGGGTATAAATCTTAGCGCATTGATTGAAGCTGTGCTAAATCGTACGAAAATTCCAAGGATTCGTCTGGGATCACTGGAACCTTGGGATCTCCCTATTGGTTTTTTTCAACTATTTCAAAATATCCGGCTCATGCCCCATTTACATCTTCCTCTGCAAAGTGGTTCTGATTCCGTTCTTCGTCGTATGAACCGACGCTGCAAGACTGAAGAATTCAGCGAAATAGTCAGTGAGGCCCGTAGACAGATATCCGGGATCAATGTTACCACCGACATTATCGTGGGCTTCCCTGGAGAGACAGAACAGGACTGGACACAAAGTGTTAATTACATACGGCGAATAGGTTTTGGTCACATCCATATCTTCTCCTACTCGAGGCGAGAGGGTACTAAAGCGGCGGACTTGCCTGATCAGGTCACGGTTACTGTAAAGAAAGCCCGAAGTCGAGAGTTGCACGCTATTGCCAGAGAAATGAAGCAAGTGATGTTGCGAGAGAAAATCGGCAGCAATGTTCCGGTGCTTTTTGAAAGTGAGGTCAAAGGGGACGGCGATCTCCCTCAGTTTTTTGGCTATACCCCTGATTATTTACGTGTTACTGTCGGTGGGAGGGATATGCCATCACTGGAAAATCAAATTGTGAAGACGAGCTTGGAAGGTGTTACCGATGGTACAGATTATTTGGTCGGATCAGTATTGGCATAGTGAAACTACGATGGTTTCCACTGTTTAGGGAAAACCGTCTACTTGTTTTGCTCTCCCAAACTAAATACCGTCGCCCCTGCAACTGCCGCAGGTGGGATAATCATATTGAGTATCGGGACAGTGAGCGCCAATACCACCAACCCTCCAAAAGTAGTGACACTCAATAGAGATTTCCGTGAAATGCGCCGTTGTTCTAAAAAAAAGAATGCACGATTTTCAACGGGGTAAGAAAGATATTCAATGGCTATGCTTTAAAGTATGATGGATTGAGTTCATGCCGTTTTAACAGGCGGTAAAATTCCGTCCTGTTTCTTTTTGCCATTTTTGCCGCCTGACTTACATTACCACCGGTCATTTTCAACAGGCGGGTAAGATAGTCGCGTTCGAATGCATCCCTGGCTTCGCGCAAAGAAAGCAGCGATGTGGGTTCATTATGGAGGCATTTCTGGATTAGTTTTTCAGTGACCAATGGGGTGGTGGATAAAGCAAGGGATTGTTCAACGACATTGTGTAATTGTCGTACATTGCCTGGCCAATTGTATTTAACGAGGCATTCTGTTGCCTCTGGAGAAAATCCTTTTACCCGCCCACCATACCTGTCGGAGAGCTGTTGTAGAAAAAAAGTAGCCAACATAGGAATGTCTTCGATACGTTCGCGAAGGGGGGGTAAATGAAGTTTGACGACGTTGAGACGGTAGTACAAGTCATCACGAAACCTGCCTTCTTCCATGGCCAGGTCGAGATCCTCATGGGTCGCTGTGATAATTCTTACATCGACTGCCGTATCTTCTGTAGCTCCCACTGATCTTACTCTTCTTTCTTGTAAGGCGCGTAACAGTTTGACCTGAAAGGATTTTGGCATATCACCAATTTCATCAAGAAAGAGAGTGCCTTGGTCTGCAGCCCTAAATAATCCTTCGTGGTGACTTATCGCACCGGTGAACGCCCCTTTCTTATGGCCAAAGAGTTCAGATTCCAATAGACTTTCCGGGATAGCGGTACAATTTACTGCAATGAAAGGTTTTTCTCGTCTCGAACTTGCCTGGTGGATGGCTTTTGCCAATAGTTCTTTCCCTGTTCCGCTATCGCCTTGTATAAAGATACTCGCATCGCTTCGGGCAACCAATTTTGCCTGGTGCAAAACATCCTCCATGAGCTGGCTTTGCGTAATGATATGTTCCCGCCAATAGTCAACGGATTCATCGGTACTACTGGATTCGCCATAGAGATGGGAGGCTTCGTTAACCAACTTGATGAGATCTTTACCATCGAAAGGTTTGGTTACGTAACTGTAAAATCCCCGTTTTGTCAACGCAACTGCATCTTCAATAGAACCATTTGCAGTCATTAGGATAACCGGAAGAGTTGGGTGTTGGTCATGCAGGGAATCAAAAAGGCCGACACCATCCATCCCATCCATTCGGTGATCTGTAACGACAACATGGGGCTTAAATCCGGGAACGAGAGCTAGCGCCTGCAGACCGTTCGCTGCTGTTTCCACATCGAATCCTGCTGCGCTAAGCCGGATGGAAACCAGACGCAGGACGTCTGCTTCGTCATCGACGAGAAGAATACGTTTTCTTATAGTAGTCATGGTATTAATATTTCCTCAGTCGGTCGATTTAGATTCTCTTCTATGGATTTTAGGGCATCAAACTTCGCTTGAATTTCGCTTAATTCGGTTTGGGTTTGTTTTAATTCTGCCTCTAATTCGACGTTCTTTGTATTCAATTTATTGACTTCTTCGCTGCACAAAATGTTTTGCATCACAGAGCCTTTTTGGTTGCGAAGTAACCGTTCCAAGACAGCGATTTGGTAGGTGACCAGATTTTCTAATCGTTTGTCATCCAGCTCGGCAGATACCTCTTGTAGCTGTTGCATGGCCTGATCCAATTCTCCACAAAATGGTGTGGCTGTTACAGCCAATGCGGAACGGAGGTGAGTTCCCCCATTGGGCTTGGTTTTACTGGCTGAAAAGAATGCATTGCATTGGCGTAGTTGCTGTTCTTCCGGTAGTGAGACCAATTTCGCTGCAAAAGCAAGGAGTGTATCTCGGGTCTCCCGGTCAGGTAAAACCCGATCTTCGACGGGCGCCGAAGTGATTGGGTTATTTCGAAGAGTCAGTAGTTCACATCCGGTTAAAAGCATTGCCAGAAAAAAAAGTGCAGATCTAAATCCGGATTTCATTTCTGCCTTGAGCCTTCACGTCTGTCTCTTGGAAATTGCACACGAAAGTGGGCGCCGTTTGCTTTTTTGGTGGGCGGAAGGACATAAATATGGCCATGATGGCTGGCAACATACTCACTTACTATGGCCAGACCAATCCCAGTACCACTGACATCCTCGTGTTTTTTTGATCTGCCCCGGTAATAGGGCTCAAATACTTGTTGGTATTCGTTTTTAGCAATACCAGGGCCATCATCTTCAATATCCAAATGAACTGAATTACCTTTTTCTTGAAGGGAAATTCGTATTTTACCCCCTTTTGGAGAATACTTTACGGCATTCGACATTAAGTTATCAGTGATCGTTCGCATCTTATCGGATATTCCATAGGCTGTAATCGGTTGGAGATCAGCTATTACTTCAATATCATTAGCTTTCAGTTGCAGAGTGTAGTCACCGATAACGGTTTCGATCAAGGCTTTAAAATTGATTTTTACCCGGTCTCCTTCATCTTGTTGTGATTGGAGTTGGCTGTAGTTAATTAGCTCCTCAATATAATCGTACAATTTTCGACCGCTTGTCAGCAAAATATTGGCAATTTCGTGTTGTTCCCGATTAAGTTCTCCAACAACTTCGTCCCGTAATAATTCGGCACCTTCGTTGATGCTGGTTAAAGGTGTTTTGAGTTCGTGGGATACACTACGCAGAAATCGTCGTTTATCTTCCTCGAGATCAATGAGCCGTTTTCTTAACCAGTTCAGGCGATTCCCTAGTTTTTCCAAATCTTTGGGACCCGCCACCTGAACAGGAGTGTCCAGTTCGCCATTTCCCAGTTTCTTTATTGCCGAATTAATTTGACGAATAGGACGGATAATGAGCCGTACGAAGATGAGAAGCAATAACATCGATCCGGAAAGTAACAATAAAAACCGCTCAATCATATGGTCTTTAATAGTGTGCGACTTTTTATCCAGTTGTTCAACTACAACTTCTACGACATCCGAACTGTTTTTCCAAAGTGAGTGGGCACCTGCGATGAGAGGTTTGAATCGTTCTGATACTCGTTTCTTTTTTTCATCATCTATTGTTGTTGAATTAATGACACGGTAAATTTCTATTTCTTCATTGGTTATTTCCATGAGCATTTGGCTAAGACCTTTGTTTTCGATGTATTCGTTCAGCCGTTCAATGACCGTAACGTAATTTTCGTGTTCCTGTTGATAGGTTGCCAGGAAGACAGGGTCTTCCAGAACGAGATATTGCTTGGAGCTACGCTCCATTGCTGACAACCTTTCCAGTAGAATGCGGCTATCCTGGGTTAGGTAGACAGCACGAATTACCGAGGTTTGACTGTAATCCGCAAGATTGCCAATAGCATTGATAGTGGAAAAAATAGCTACCAGCAGGGGAAGAACAGCAATTGCAAAACCGACCCAAACAAGTTCCTGTAGCGAAAGAGGTTGAAGCAGGTCGAGAATTTTAATTAAGAGTTTTCTCATGACAGGTTTTCTGACAAAAGCCGACTAATCAGTTAAGGATGGGGAATAAATAAGGTGTACATTATCGCGCAGAAATTTTGTTTGCCTTGGTTCGTGTAGCAACAGGCGCATAGCAGGCTACGTAACTGTTGCTACACGAGCGAAGACCGACAAAAAAGCAAGTGAGAATGTACACCTTATTTAATTCCCGTTCCTTAACAACGGTTGAATGGAAATGCGATGACATCGTCAATGCGATCGGCTTTTACCATTAGCATTAGCAATCGGTCTAAACCAAGGGCAACACCAGCGCATTCGGGTAGTCCAGCATTTAAAGCGTGCAAAAAATATTGCTCTTTCGGCGGCAGGGGTTGCCCCTGGGCCTGGCGCTGATTCCGTTCAGCATCGAAACGTCTTTGTTGTTCTTTTGCGTCCGTCAATTCCTGGAATCCGTTAGCCAGTTCCATGCCTTGCAAAAACACTTCGAATCGATCCGCTATGCGGTGGTCTTCCGGACGGATTCTAGCTAACGCGGCTTCTGATGCCGGATAATCAAAGACAAATGTTAATCGATCCTGGCCCAAAAATTTCTGAATCAAGTGACTGAAAAGAAAATCAAGCCAAAGTGAAGGATTTTCACCACAAAGCAACTTGGCTTCATGCAACCCGAAACGTGTTGCGACATCGGTAAAATCTGAAATTGATGCGGTTAATGGATCCAGTTTTGTGTGACGGGAAAAAGCCTCCTTATAGGATATTCGCTCAGATGTCTTAAACGCAATTTTGTCTGTAGCCACTTCCTTTATCAAGACGTCAATTTCGTCCATTAGCTGTTGGCTGTCAAATCCGGGTCGATACCACTCCAGAATAGTAAACTCCGGATTATGATAGCGGCCTTGCTCTTCGTTTCGAAAGGCTTTGCATATCTGATAAATCGATTTAGAGCCAGCAGCGAGCAAGCGTTTCATCGCGAACTCCGGGGAAGTTTGCAGAAAAAGCTCGATGCTTTTAGTTTCTCCGGGTCGATAAAAATGAGTCGAAAAAAAACTTAAGCTTGGATCGGTGCCAATATCCCGGGATACCAGAGGTGTTTCAACTTCAAGAACATCTCGGTTGAAAAAAAACAGCCGAATTGCTGCGTTGAGTTGTGCCCTGAGCTTGAGGGTATCAATAGAGCAGGCAGGGTGCCATTCATCAGGTTTCTTGCAAGCATTCACGGCTATAGGTTAGGGAAGACTGGCGGAATGAGCGCCACTATTTCAAAGATCTATAAACATTGCAAAAGGCTTCAATCGTGACGCTGGATCTTGGGTATATTTCTCAACAGAGGCCAGCTTGTTTTCAGATTCAGAGGGGTAAGAGCTGATTCAAGTATTGCAGGATTTTTTGAAAAATTGTTAAACGACTCTAGTCCTTAACACGAGAGACATACTCACCTGTGCGTGTATCAACCTTGACGACTTCACCTAGTTGGATGAACAAAGGCACCCGTACAACAGCACCTGTTTCCAGAGTGGCGGGTTTTCCTCCTCCGCTTGATGTATCCCCCCGAACACCTGGGTCTGTCTCGGTAATTTTGAGTTCAACAAAGTTCGGTTGCATAACCGACAGCGGATTACCGTTCCACAAAATTACCGTACACATATCCTGTTCTTTTAGCCACTGTTTGGCTTCACGGACGGCGTTTTCATCTGCGGCATGTTGTTCGAAAGTCTCCGGCATCATAAAGTTCCAGAATTCACCATCGGTGTAGAGATACTGCATTTCGACCTCTACCACATCAGCGCCTTCGATACTTTCACCGGATTTGAAGGTCCTTTCAATGACCCGATTGTTTTTAAGATTACGAAATTTAACCCGGCTAAAAGCCTGTCCTTTCCCTGGTTTAACGAATTCATTTTCGATAATGGAACACGGATCTCCATCTAGCATGACTTTCAAGCCACCTTTAAACTCGTTGGTACTGTAATTTGCCATTAGCCGCCCTAAATAGTGAAAAAACGATCTATTATAAAGGAGGTTTCCAATCGCCGAAATAGCGAGGATGATTTTATTCTGCGGGCAATCGCTGCTTTCGATGGATGGTGTTGGAGAACTGTGTGGGAACCGAGGGGCAAAAAAAAGCCGGATTGGGCATGTGCCCAATCCGGAGTTTTCGGTTGCAACCCAGCAGCTTACCGAGGGAGGAGGGGGATTCGGGCTAGAAGCCTAAAAGCCACCGGGCTACTGCAACCTTGTGATTAAGTATGGCAGGTCTAACAGATATTTCTGTTGATTAGGTCACACTTTTCGATCTATTCGTTAAATAGCCCAATATTCGCCTCAAATGATCGAAAAATCTGACTCAAAATGGATTTCCCTCGCTACGGCTTCTATTCTCGGACAGCCTTCCTAAAAGACCGGCTTTACCTTTGCGGAATTATAACGTTCCATACTACTCAGGATTTCTTTTTTAGCTTCTTCAAGACCGAACCAGCCATCAATCTTTACCCACTTTCCTGTTTCCAGATCCTTATAGTGTTCGAAAAAATGAGAGATTTTTTGAAGTTCTGCCTGGGGTATGTCGCGGAAGGTAGTGACATGAGTATAAAATGTCGTAAGATCATCGTTGGGTACAGCAAGTATTTTTGCGTCGGCGCCCGATTCATCGGCCATTATTAACACACCAATGGGTCGACAGCGGATAACGGAGCCGGTAATCACGGGGTTTGGCGCGAGTACCAATACATCAACCGGATCACCATCTTCGGAAAGTGTGTGGGGAATGTAACCATAGTTGTGAGGATATCGCATTGCCGTCCCCATAAACCGGTCAACAAATAGCGCGCCAGTTTCCTTGTCGACTTCATATTTTACAGGCTGACTATAGGCGGGGATTTCGATTACGACGTTGATATTATTGGGTATGTTAGATCCTGACGAAACATCCATGAGTGTCATTATTGGGTTCCTCCTTTTAGAAATGTAGTAATGACAAAATTAAAATTATAGCAGTGATTGTGCTGATATACCTTTCGCGTT
>JAZGGE010000019.1:0-11622 GCA_036480195.1 Methylococcales bacterium | reverse complement strand
GCCCATTTTGGCCAGATTTCCCGATCATTATCGTTAAATAGCTCACTATTCGCCTCAAATGATCGAAAAATATGACTCAAAATGGGTTTCCCTCGCTACGGTTTCTATTCTCGGACAGCCTCCTAGCCCTTCGCGAAAATCCACTCACTCAAAACGGGCAATCTTAAACGCGAAAGGTATATTTTTCTCGAAATATCGAAAAATCTGATTCAAAAAGGCTTCCCTTCTCTTCAGCTTCTATTTTCGGAGAGCTTTCTGGAGAGTAACCTTTAACCTTAAATAAATAAGGTATACTCTTTACTCACATCAAAAAGTCACCATTTCACTTGTAAATTTAGAGTTACGGCATGTCATCATCAAGTCATGGTTCAGCGGCCAAGGCTATTTTCTACGCATTTGTCGCGAATCTCGGTATCGCAATAGCTAAATCTTTCGCGGCAGTTTATACAGCATCCGGTAGCATGCTGGCGGAGGCAATTCATTCCTTTGCCGATTGTGGAAATCAGGTATTGCTCTATATCGGTTTGCGGCAATCAGATAAACCTGCGGATGAAGAGCATCCTCTTGGCTATGGCAAGATAACCTATTTTTGGAGTTTTATTGTTGCCATCTTGTTGTTCTCTATTGGTGGGATGTTCTCGATTTACGAAGGTTGGCATAAGCTACAATCGCCGGAGGAGCTCAATCAAGCCTGGGTGGGGCTTTTGGTTTTAGCGGTATCGATTGTGCTGGAATTTCTTAGCCTGAAAGGTTGTTTGGCCGAGATTAAACGATTACGAGGTGATAAGCCATTTTGGAAATGGCTAAAAACAACCCGCAATGCAGAATTAGTTGTCGTGCTGGGCGAAGACAATGCAGCAATTATTGGGTTGGTTATCGCCTTTATCTTTGTATCAATGGCTGTTTTCACGGGTAATCCTGTGTATGATGCGATGGGATCCATTTGTATCGGCGTGGTTTTATTGGTGATCTCAATCTTTGTTGCTTGGCGTATCAAGGGTTTGATTGTTGGTCGTTCAGCCGATCCAGATATTCGCCAATCAATTGAAGAACTGATTGCCGGCGATGATGGGATTGATGCAGTCTTGAACACAATAACGATGCACATGGGGGCTGACATTATGCTCGCTGCCAAGATTCGGATGGAGTCCGGCTTGTCCTTGGATCAGGCGATCCAGCGTATAAATGAACTGGAGCGAAAAATTAAAAAAGCACTTCCGGAAATCAAATGGTGTTTTATTGAGCCGGATATAGAAGACTAACGAATGAATTTGGAAACTTAGGCCAGTTGTTATTGTGATTAAAAACAAGATAAAGAAAGTTGTGCTTGCGTACTCTGGAGGGTTGGATACCTCGGTAATTCTTAAATGGCTGGAAGACACCTATGCTTGTGAAGTAGTGACATTTACCGCCGATATTGGGCAGGGTGAAGAAGTCGAGCCTGCTCGCGCCAAAGCGAAGCAAATGGGAATAGACGAAATCTATATTGAAGATTTACGTGAGGAGTTTGTAAGAGATTATGTCTATCCCATGTTTCGAGCTAACGCAATATATGAAGGCGAATACCTTCTGGGGACGTCAATAGCCCGGCCTTTAATTGCCAAACGGTTGATTGAGATCGCCAATGAAACCGGATCGGATACGATTTCCCATGGCGCGACCGGCAAAGGGAACGATCAGGTGCGTTTTGAGTTAGGCGCTTATGCGCTTAGGCCTGACATTCAGATTATTGCGCCCTGGAGAGAATGGGATTTAACCTCACGGGAAACCTTAATGGCCTACGCAGAACAGCATGGTATTCCTGTGGAGATGAAGCGGGGTAAAGCCTCTCCTTATTCTATGGATGCCAATTTATTGCATATTTCTTATGAAGGCGGAATTCTTGAGGATCCTTGGGCAGAGCCTGATGATGCGATGTGGCGGTGGTCAGTAGCGCCTGAGAAGGCTCCTTCTACACCCAGGGAAATTGAATTGACTTATCAATGCGGTGATATTATTGGAATTGACGGTCAAGTGGTTTCGCCCGCGGTGGTATTGGAAACACTCAATCGTATTGGTGGTGAGCACGGAATAGGCCGGTCGGATATAGTGGAAAACCGCTATGTTGGTATGAAATCTCGCGGTTGTTATGAAACCCCTGGTGGTACAATTATGCTGAAAGCACACCGTGCCATTGAGTCTTTGACCTTGGATCGGGAAGTCGCTCATTTGAAGGACGATCTCATGCCTCGCTATGCCAGTCTAATCTACAACGGCTATTGGTGGAGTCCTGAGCGAACAATGCTTCAGAGGATGATCGATGCATCGCAGCTATCTGTCAATGGAATAGTCCGATTGAAGCTCTACCGGGGTAATGTGATCGTTACAGGAAGGATGTCGGAAAATGATTCCCTGTTTGATGAGAGTATTGCTACATTCGAAGACGATGGAGGAGCTTATAATCAGCAGGATGCCGAGGGATTTATCAAGCTCAATGCTCTGCGTATGCGAATTGCTGCAGAGCGGAAGAAAGGTTAGATAATCAGGAAATTGGTTATGAAATCCGAAAAGGTTAGAATTTCTTATCTGTAGGAGCGGCTTTAGCCGCGATATCGCGGCTAAAGCCGCTCCTACAGAAAGACCCAAGACTTTGCCAGATCAACGTTCTGGAAGTCAGTCTCTGTTCGCAATTAGCACATTGGAAATCAAGTTACAGAGTCACGTAATCCCGTGCTTATGGATCCGGTATATTAGTGTGTCGCGGGATATACCTAGAAGCCGGGCTGACTTGCTTCTATTGCCATTGGTTCTGGCGAGCGCCTGGCTTATGAGATCAATTTCCAGATTCTCCAGATCAATTCCTACATCAGGTAAAGCAAAGTTGGTTCTGGCGTCAGGGGGGGTGTACAGTATTTCCGAGGGTAGATTTTCAAGCTGAATAGTACGTCCTGACAGCAAGATAGAAAGGCGTTCGCAAAGGTTGCGTAACTCTCTAATGTTTCCCGGCCATGGGTAAGCGTTCAAGTGTTGAATAGCACTTTTCCCAAAGGATGCTGGGGGTAATTGATGTTCAGTTGCTGAACGCTCGATAAAAAACTCTAATAGTCGTTCAATATCTCCAGATCTTTCGCGCAAAGGGGGGATTTCTAGAGGTACTACGCTCAATCGGTAGAAAAGGTCTTTCCTGAAGTCGCCATTTTCAATCTTGGCGCCAAGATCACAGTTGGTTGCTGCAATTACCCGAACATTGACTCTTATCGCACTATTTTTACCGACGGTTTGAATTTCACCTGTTTCAAGGAATCTCAGCAGCTTGGCCTGCAAAGGGAGCGTAAGGGAGTCTACCTCGTCGAGGAATATGGTGCCTCCGTCGGCGGATTCCAAACGACCTAGCCGGTTTGCGTTAGCTCCGGTGAAGGAGCCTTTGCAGTGTCCAAATAATTCCGATTCGGCAATACTTTCTGGCAGCGCAGCACAATTTAAAGTTACAAAAGGCTCGCTAGCGCGAGGACTTTCCTGCTGAAGAGCTCGAGCGAGAACTTCTTTTCCAGTACCTGTTTCGCCTGTAATCAAAACGGTCACATCTGTTGCTGCAACCATCTTGGCACTCCTTAGCAGTGATTCGAAATTGGGGGATTTCCCAATCAATGCTTTGAATTTTTCCACAATAACCTCATTCGACAAAATAATTTTTATTTTTGGGGTAATACTACTAATTATTGGAAATTGTTCCTTAAGTGCCGTGCTAATTATAGGTGCAGTGTTAAAATAGCTTAATAAGTTTAAATGCACTTATGCGTAACGGGTTTATCTCCGGAAACGCAGCTAACACACCCATTAGTATTAGTAATGTCCCTACCATTATACGGTATTTTCGCATACGAGTGAGTGTTGTCAATACCCCTGTCATTATACCGACCCCCATCACTGCTGGAAGTGTGCCCAGACCAAAAAAAAGCATCGTGAGAGAGCTTTGCACGATGTCGCCCGTGGTCATCGACAACGCGATTGCAGAATAGACAAGCCCACATGGCATCCACCCCCAGATTACACCAAAAAAGAATGCCTGGCGGAGTGTTTTCACTGGCATCAGTTTGCGACCAAAGGGTTCGATTTTGTACCAAAGTTTAACACCTACCTTTTCTATGTAGGCAAATCGGGGAAACCATCCGGCGATGTAAAATCCAGCAGACACAATAAACATTGATGATATAAGTTGTAGCACTCGGTAGCCTACCTTATCGCCCATTGGGAAAACAAATATTTGCCCAATTAAACCCGCGATTATCCCACCGGTTGTGTAGCTGAAAATCCGACCAAAGTTGTAGTTGAAAACAAAAGGGAAGAGGCGAGATTTCTTATTTCTTATTTCCTCAGGCAGGCTGAGTGTCAGTGTTCCAATAATGGAGCCACACATACCTATGCAATGTACGCTGCTGAAAACACCCATAACGAACGCGGCGAGGTGATATGAGTTTATTAGCTGATCAAATGGCATGATGGGCAAACACTATCATGATGAGGTGATGCTAATCAATTGCGATCCTTGGGATAGGCCTGAATATATATGAGGCGGAGCGAGGGGGCAGTCTGAGAAATGAATCTCCCTGGAAATTTTTGGTGGTAGCCTCTCTATTTTTGGGCGGCTTCCTGGTAGCGAAGAGGTGTGGTCTTTGTAGGTAGAGTGAGAGCATACAGTAGAGATTAGGGGAATGAAGATCAGGCTGATTGTCTCCTAAATACAGTCTAAAAACAAATATAATAAGGTATATAACACAGTTTAATTAAAAGAGTTCAGTGACTTTTAGGGTGTTGTTATACGGCGCAGACATTGCTTTGTAGCAAAATATTTTTGTGTGATAGCAACAAATAGAGCGATGAAAAGGAGTAGTCTTGAGGTGTAGCCCATCTAAGAAGCCCATTTAAAAGGGATCGAAATGAGTTTTTATGTGGTGTGGCTTGTTTTGTTGTTTAATCGAAACAGGTGGGATGGGTGAGCTAACGGGTTTGCCGATTCAGGCATTTAACACAATATATTGAGTTAAATAACATAGTTTAATAATACGAGGGCGGTAATATGCTGATTGGGTGGGAGTTTTTAACGGTCTTTTTATTGCATGTGTTGCATGTTCAGAAGAAGTGAGTGGTTATCATCAGGATGACGAAATTTCGCTACACGTTTTTCTCTACGACTTACAAATCCACCTACATTATATAGACTCATATGTTCCGTCGGCTTCCGGAGGGATGTTGCGATTTGGACGATTTTTATAATCTGCCAGTCATTATCGAATTGAGGTAGATGTTTGCGTAGGGTGGGTTTTATAGAAAGCATAGAATAATTTAATTGTCGATAATTGATCGGAGTAGATAATAATGAAAAGATCCATGCCGCTTTTGATTGGTGCTGTGTTGGCTGCACCCATGCCAGTGGTGGCAGAGCATCCAAAGCAACTGTCCACTATTACCGTTGAGGGCCAGAGCGAAAGGTTGGGAACCATCGCGTTGCAACCCGATACGGGTGGTGCGTTGGATATGGCATCACTGCTTCAGCGTTTGCCGGGTGCGAACGTCAACCGTAATGGGCCGCTCACTGGTCTGGCTCAGTACCGAGGTTTATTCGGGAATCGAGTTAATGTAATGACGGATGGCGCTCAATTGCATGAAGTAGGTCCAAATTCAATGGATACCCAAATGAGTTATATACCCAAAGCACTTGCGGATAACGTCGTGCTTTACCGGGGGATAGCGCCGGTGAGCAGTGGTATTGAAACGCTGGGAGGGACAATCGTAACAGAGGCCAAACGAGGACAGTTCTCGGAAGGCGGCGGTGTTGAAACTCATGGTTTTGGTACCGGTGGTTATAGTTGGGTCAGTGATGGTTGGTACGGTGCAGGTAACATCAGCGTGGCAAATCCGAACCATAGAGCCTATTTCAGCGGTAGTCGGGAAGATGGGCATAATTACCGATTCAAAGGTGATAAAGCGGTTAAGCCGTCTCTTTATGAGCGCGATACTTATTCAGCCGGTTATGGTTATCAAAGGAATGGGCATGAATTCGGTATTAACTATGACAATAGAGATACCGGGCACTCTGGAACACCTTCGTTACCCATGGATATCCGCTATATCCGAAGCGATGTTGCGAGCGTCAATTATGATGGAGATTTGGGCAATGGCTATGGTGTGGAAATGCGCGGGTTTTATCAGAATGCGCGCCACATTATGGACAATTTTACGTCGCGTCCCGCTCCGCGACCGGGAGGAGGGGCTCAGCGTTTTCGGCAGATAAGAACAACCGTCGAAGGAGGTGGATATAAGTTGGCATTTACCCTTCCCAACTTCGCCAACGGGAATCTGAAAATTGGTGTGGATGGCGATCTTGCCACTCATAATGCGGTGGTAACCGATCCTGTCGCGAACCTGAATTTCTTTATTGACAACTTCAATACTGTTGACAGCAACCGCTATGCTGGTTTTTTGGAATGGAATGGGTCGGTTGCCGAAAAACTATCTCTTGAATTGGGAGTAAGATATATACGAAAGAGAATGGACGCTGGCGATATAGGGACTTCTATGACCGCTGGGCATACTCCGGGTATGGGACCAATGACGCCGCAGATGGGTTTGGCGATGCAGGGTATCGGTTCATTGGTCCGACGGTTTAATGAAGCCGATCGAAGTATCGACACCAACAATGTTGATGGTGTGTTTGTTACCCGATATGCGGTGTCAAATGCATTGGATTTGGAATTGGGTTTTGCAAGTAAAACCCGTGCGCCCAGTTATCAGGAGCGTTATCTATGGATTCCACTGGAAGCTACCGGTGGGCTTGCTGATGGCCGGGTTTATGTTGGCAATATCAATCTCGAAAGCGAAAGATCCTACGATGTCGAATTTGGTATAGATTTGCATGCTGGTGGAGGCTATTTTGCGCCAAGGGCATTTTTCCGGTACGTTGACAATTATATACAAGGGCTCCCAAGTACTGATTTGGCGACCAATGCAGTGGCTACTGGGATGATTCAACCGGGTGGCCCTGGAGCGTTACAGTTTTCTAATATTAATGCCTATTTGTATGGTGTTGACCTGGAGGCCGGATACGTGATTAATGATTATTTCCGGCTTGACGGCATCCTCAATTACGTTCGTGGGAAGCGAGTTGGGAGTGTTAGTGATAATCTCTACCGAATAGCGCCGCTTAATGCTCGCATGGGCCTGACTTTTGAATATTCAGATTTTACACTCTCTACGGAGTGGGTGGGATATATGAGGCAGAACGATGTCTCTGCTTTTAATGGCGAGAAGGCAACACCGGGGTATAGTCTGATGAATCTTCGTGGGCAATACCAGCCAGGTATTCAATACTTACACGGAATAACGCTGGCGTTTGGAATAAATAATGTTTTTGACAAGGAGCATGCAGCGCATCTTAATGGGATTAATCGGGCTGGTGGCTCGGATGCACCAAGGGGCGTTAAAGTTCCAAACCCAGGTCGTAACTTCTACTTAACCGCCAGTTATCAGTGGTAAAACTCTTGTAGGGTGGGCAATGTCCACCCTATCTGATATTGATTAGCGGTGAATGGCTTATTTAGTAAACTGTTCCGCAATTTGCGATTGAATGCTAAGTGCCGCTTCACGCGGGTAAAGGGTGTCACGTATCGGACGCCCCACCACTATATAGTCAGCTCCGTTACTAAAAGCCTGATCAACAGTAACTACACGTTTTTGGTCGTCTTCGGGTCGGTTCTCTACCGGCCTGATTCCGGGGCAGATCACCAGTAGCTTCTCATCCAATTCCTGTCGTAGCATGGGAGCTTCCAGCCCAGATGAAACAACGCCGTCACACCCCAGAATAAAAGCTCTTCGGGCTCGGGAAGTGACTAATTCCTTAACATTGCAGTCAAATCCCAAATCATCCATATCTCTGCGGTCAAGACTGGTTAATACGGTAACAGCCAGAATTTTTAAGTCGCCCTTATTTTCAGCTGCAGCTTTCATAATGGCATCATTGCCATGAATCGTTGCGAATTGTACGCCTTTTGAGCTGAGAGCCTGGATAGCCCTACCGACAGTAGCTGGGACATCAAAAAACTTCAGGTCAACAAAAATTTTTTTATTTCTTTCCTTGAGCCAGTCAATAAAGCCGAAATAGTCACCTGACATAAAAAGTTCCAGACCGATCTTGTAGAATACTACCGAATCGCCGAGGTTTTCGACCAATGCTTGGGCTTTATCTATACTGGGCAGATCAAGCGCCATGATCAGGCGTTCAGTGGTGGGAATGGGTTTAGATGAGAGAAAAGTGTTTGTCATGAATTTAAACTGAATTGTATATTTATTTCCGGTTTCTTAATAAGGATTGCTGAGTTCACCTAATGATAACTGTTCTGATCCAAATGTCCGGCTTGATCCTGTGTGGCATACTTTGGCGACTCTTTAAACCCGCTGGACTAACTGGCAATCAAACTCGGCTTGTTTTGACCCAGGTAGTATACTTTCTGTTTTTACCGGCATTAGTGCTTTCCGTGCTGTGGCAGGCAAAGCTGGGAGCCAATTCGGTCAAATATTCTATCCTCGGTGCTTCCAGTATTATATTCGGGGCAGTAATTATTTGGGGGATAAATCGTTTCATCAGGATGGCACGCCGCCAGTTGGGTGCAATATTACTGGCCACTGCGTTTCCCAATGTAACTTATCTTGGGCTTCCCGTCCTGGAGAAAACATTTGGATCTTGGGCGCGTTCAGTAGCGATCCAGATTGACCTTTTCGCCGGACTTCCGTTATTGTTGACAGTCGGAATCCTGGTGGCTCGACACTACGGGGACAGTGGTAGCGCAGAGAAGTTACCGCTCCTGGCTTTGTTCCGGGTGCCGGCATTAGCAGTCGGACTAGTGGCGGTAGCACTCAATTTGGTTGGAATAGCAATGCCGCTATGGTTAGATGGTTGGCTGAATTTATTAGTGCCGGTTGTGATTCCGCTAATGCTTTTCTCACTCGGATTGGGTTTGGAATGGAGTGCCATGCGCTGGCGAAATTTACCCAGCATTATGCCGGTAATCGCCATTAAATTATTCGTTATGCCGTTGTTCGCTCTTATGGTGGCACGCTCAATCGGATTAGAGGGTGATTTTTTGACAGCATCTGTTCTTGAAATGGCTATGCCCAGCATGGTGCTCGGTATAGTGCTTTGTGATCGTTATGGCTTGGATACCTCGTTGTATGCAATGGCGGTAACAACAACAACGCTGTTGAGCTTAGTAACGCTACCCCTTTGGTATGATTGGTTAGTGGTATGGCAATGAAGAGTAAAAGTCCTCGTGCCGAAATTTTTTCTCAGGGCGAAGAAGTCGTTACCGGGCAGACAGTAGATACCAATGCAGCATGGCTATCCCAGGAATTGGTTCAAATGGGATTCGATGTCGTTCGTCATACTACAGTCGGTGATCGCATGGGGGAGTTGGTTTCCCTGTTGAAGGAAATTGCTGATCGGGCCGATTGCTGCATTTGCACCGGTGGTCTCGGGCCGACTGTAGATGATTTAACGGCTCAAGCGGTATCCGAAGCTTTTTTTCTACCCTTGCAGGAAGATCCAGAAGTATTACGGCAAATTGAGAGCTATTTCACCTGTCAGGGCCGTGCCATGCCAGCCTCTAATCGTAAGCAGGCTTTAATTCCACACGGAGCTAAACGATTGGACAATGCATGGGGAACAGCGCCGGGGTTTATGCTGAAAAATGGCCGGTGCTGGTTCGTCTTTGTTCCTGGCGTGCCCTATGAGATGAGAAACTTGTTCAAGGCGCGAATCAAGACGGAACTTTCTCGCCGTTTTCAGTTAGCCCCTTGGTCCTTGGTCACATTGCGATCAGTGGGTATTGGAGAATCCTCAATTCAGGAAAAGCTTCAAGCAGTTTCAATACCCGATGAGGTGGTTTTGAGCTTTTGTGCAGGAACTCAGGATATTCAGACCAAGTTTCTATTTCCTCCATATTTTCCTGGTGACGAAGAGCGGCGACTCGTAGAGAAAGCAGCCAAAGAAATTGGCGAATTCATTTTTCACATTGACCGTTCAGGATCGGGAAAAGGAGATTTAGTCTCCGTAATCGGAAAGGAATTGACCGAGAGAAGGGAATCGCTTGCGGTAATCGAAACTATCAGCGGTGGGCAAATTGCTAGCCGATGTGGCGCTGAGGAGTGGTTTGTTGGAAGCAAGGTTATTCGAGAAGTAGAACAGTTGTTAACAGAGTTGAATTTGACTGTTCTGGATTGGTTGGATGAAAAATGTATTCGCAATGCCGTAGAGCAAGCAGCAATGGCACTGCGTGAAAAGACAGACGTGGACTATGGGCTTGTTCAAATTTGGTATGGAACGCGTAAAATACTTTTTGATAACGAAGCAGCTGTGCCTTTGTATAGTGCGCTGGCATCGCCCAGCGGGGTTTCGAGTGATGTTCGAAGTGCAAGCGGCGATACACACCGAAAGCAGTCAACCGCAGCAACAGTTGCGCTGGACATGCTGCGCCGCCATTTGCAGATATACCCAGGCACAGGCTCCTAACGTTTTTTAAAGGTTAAACAAAAAAGTAAGGAAACCCCCGAAGCGGATAGCAAACAGTATTCCTTATCTCCGCGCTACCTGAGAAAACGTATCACAGCCATTGAGATCCCCATTTTTTAAGCCGGTATGGAACCATTTGGATCGCTGTTCAGCCGATCCGTGAGTAAATGCATCAGGATGTACTTGCCGCCCTGCCATGCGGAGCATTCTGTCATCTCCAACAGAAGCTGCAGCTTGCAGTCCTTCTTCGATATCACCTTTTTCAAGTATGTTCCTTTGTTTGTGACCGTGATGAGCCCATACCCCGGCGTAACAATCCGCCTGGAGCTCAAGTAAAACTGATAACGCATTTGCGTCCCGTTTGCTTGACCGCATTTGCATTTCCCGAACCTGGTTTGAAGTGCCAACAAGATTCTGTATATGATGACCAATCTCATGAGCGATGACGTAAGCAACGGCGAAATCCCCGTGGGCTCCAAAACGCTGCAATTCATGGAGGAAGCTTAGGTCGAAATAGACTTTATAATCTCCCGGACAATAAAAAGGCCCCGCTGCTGCGGAATTCATGCCGCATGCGGAGTTTACCCTGTCGGAGTACAGGACGAGTTCAGGGGGGCGATAGCGCTCACCGGCCTTGGCGAATAGCGAACTCCAAGTATCTTCCGTATCCGCCAAAACGACCGAAATAAAGTCAGCGACTTCATTGTCGGCTTTACTATTGGTTCGAGTCGCCTGTCGAGATGGAGCGGATTGCATTTGCGATCCACTAAGGGTGCTAAGAATTTCAATTGGGTTTTGACCCAGTAATAATCCGGCAACCAGAGCGAGGATTATTACACCTCCGCCAAGCTTTGCGCCTCTGGGTGCGCTAGCGAGCATTCGGCTTCCTCTACGGTCATCAATATTAGTACTGCGACGCCCTTTTCTCCAACGCATAATAACCTCGATTAGATAAGTTGTTTGTAAGCCATTATAACTTTACGCTGTGGCTTGTCACTAAAAAATCCCTTTGCTCGTAATTGAGGAGCCGTTGGAAAATAAGGAATGCGCCAATTAAATGGTGTATACATCCAGGCATTGAA
>JAZGGE010000018.1:0-2518 GCA_036480195.1 Methylococcales bacterium | reverse complement strand
CAGCTATTTGTTGATCCAGCTGAGTTGAAAATTCAGCAATGCTCTGACGTACCTTTTCAGCCCAGGTACTGAGCTGTACACCCGGTTCGGTTCTTGCGGCCACAAAAATGGATCGGTCGCCCTCCACCAAGGCTATTTCATCAGGCGGATTCTGCCAGTCTCTATCAATAGAGGCAATATCGCCTAGTCTAATTACTCCGTAGCGATCTTTTCTAAGCAACGGTATATTTGCAATACGGTCAGTTGAACTTAATTCTCCTGTGACCTCAATGAGTAAATCTCGGCTTTTTTCGCGGAGTATGCCGGCAGGTGTTTTTGCATCTGCGGAGGCAATTAGCTGTGCGGCCTGATCTGTTGATAAACCTAGCGCCGACAATTCATCAGGATCCACGGTGACAGTGATTTCTTCATGTGGCTCTCCGTATATCCTGACGATTTCAGTACCTGGAATATTACGCAGCTTATCCGCTAATTGTTCCGCACGGCGTTTCATCCAGCCAAGACGTGGCGGACTATTATGTTGCCATTGAATCACAGTAATCATAGAAAATGCGACTGCGCCTCTTTTATCATCAAACACCGGTTTACTGGCTTCAGGCGGTAACTCAGCTTCAGCCAGTTTGTCGCGTATTTTAGAAAACACCGACTCATTGGTGTGGCGGGTAATGGTATCTTGTAACTCAAGTTTGATAACAGATACACCCGCACGGGAGGTGGAATCAATATCCTTGATTTCGGAAATTTCCTGAAGTTTATCTTCCAATTTTTCGGTAATACGCGCTTCAACTCTAAGGGCAGAGGCACCGGGAAGTGTTGTGACAATGGTAGGGTTGCGATTAGTAATTCGGGGATCTTCGATGCGCGGTAAATTTCGCGCCGCAGAGAATCCTGCGACCAGGATAATCACAAAAGTCAGTATTAGCAGATGAGTTTTGCGGAAGAATAATGTGTACCATTGATGCTCTTCTGGCTGTGTTTTAAGAATGTTCATGGGATTACTCCAAGTCTGTTTCAGTTTAGGTTGGCTTTGGAATGAGCAAGTGAGGTACTTACTTGAACCCGCTGATCGGGAACGATTCTTTGTAAACCATCGGTAATAAACTGTTCATCATGTTCAAAATATCCCTGAATAAAAACTCGTTCTGATTCCACATGAATGATTTCAATAGTCCGACGATGTACAATTTGAACAGATGAGGGATCTTGTTTAGATAAGGGTTCTAACGTGTAAATGGACCAGATACCCCGCACATCCTCACTCAAAGCTGAAATGGGCACCCAATAACCTTCCAGATCAATTTTCATAGCCAGTTCAATCCTGGCTAGATCACCTGGTCTAATATGCGTTGGAAGTTTGTGTAGACTTAGAATTACGTCTACCGTACGATTCCTGCCATCTCGAACCTTGACGATAGCTTTAACCGATGCCGGCAATGAATATGTCCCAACTTCAACAGTAATATCCTGTCCGATTTGAATTGAATCGACTATCAATCCTGCAATACCCACCCTTATTTCTGGAGAAGAAACTTCTTGAAGTCGTAATACTGGAGATCCTGCTGATATAACCTGACCTTCATCCACATTTCTATGCACGATATGCGCATCAAAAGGGGCATGCAGAGTTGATTTTTCGACCTCAATTTCAATAGATTTTATACGGGATCGTGCCAGTTCCAAGGCAGCCTGGGTAGCCATTAAGTCTTCCTTAGCTTCATCCAGTTGTTGTTTTGAAACGGCAATGTCATGCACTATTGTCTTATATCTGCGATAGGTGATTTTAGCGAGTTTTACATTTGCTTTTCTTTGATTCAATGCAGATATCAACTCGTTTTTCCTCGCCAATAGACGTTCAGTATTCAGGTAAGCTAAAACTTGCCCTTCGGCTACTCGGGAGCCTTCATCAACCATTATGCTAAAAACTTTCCCTGCTAATTCAAAACCTAAATCGGTGTTCCGAGTAGCCTCTACCCGACCAATAAAAGTACGTTTTAGTGTGTATTGATTGACACGGTTTATTGCACTGGTCTGAACTGTCAGAAATGAGCTTTCTGAAGATGTTGAAGGAATTGCCTGAGGAGACGATGTAAAAACAATGTTAGTTATTACTATGCCAACAGCCATTGCCGAAACAACGCTGATCTTCTGCCAATGGAATTTAAGAAAATTGAATCGAGTTTGAACGGGATGGCTAACAGAGTTCTTTTCGAAAATGGATAACTTATTGTTCATAATTGCCTCCTTAAAATGGAGTTATAAAATCAATAGTAGCTTTGACAAATAAGTCATTTTCGACCGCAAAGCTACTATTGTTTTATACTCATCTTTTGTTTATTTTGATGGGTGTGGGATGTCTAGTTAGCTTGATGTATATAGAAAACAGAAAAAAACTGGCTACCATTACTTCAAGTCCCATTCGAAATATGTCATATAAAATGTTCATGATTAAATTCTCCAAGTCGCTTAATCCTAGTAAATCAGTTAGAACGTATAGGATTGTTTGTTAAAGTAAATACCC
>JAZGGE010000017.1:0-2556 GCA_036480195.1 Methylococcales bacterium | reverse complement strand
GCTCAATGATTTTATGGGGCATGGGGATTTCACAACATATTCATGGGACAGATAATGCGCGTTGTCTTATCGCGTTGGCATTAATGACAGGGCAAATAGGAAGACCTGGAACAGGATTGCATCCATTAAGAGGGCAGAATAACGTACAAGGGGCTTCTGATGTGGGGCTTATTCCGATGGTGTATCCCGATTATCAACCTGTTGAAGACTCTGAGAATCAAGATTTTTTTGAAAAGTTATGGGGAGTAGAGCTAGATCCTAAGCAAGGATTAACAACAGTAGAAATGATCCACGCTATTTTAGATAATGAAGTTTATGGCATGTATATCGAAGGTGAAAACCCAGCCATGTCAGATCCAAATCAAAATCATGTGCGCCAAGCCTTTGCTGCTTTGGAGCATTTAGTGATTCAGGATATTTTCTTAACGGAAACCGCAGGTTTTGCTGATGTTATTTTACCTGCCTCAGCGTTTTATGAAAAAGACGGTACTTTCTCAAATACAGATAGGCGTGTACAAATGGGTCGCCAAGCTGTAAATCCCCCTGGGGATGCTAAGCAAGATTTATGGATTATTCAGGAAGTTGCAAATCGTTTGGGTTGTGGCTGGAATTATAATGGCGCAGAAGATGTTTTTAACGAAATGCGCCAAGCAATGGGAAGTATTGCTGGAATGACATGGGACAGGTTGGAGAACGAGGATTCGCTTACTTACCCCTTGGAAAAGGTAGGTGACCCTGGTGAGCCGATTATCTTTACAGATGGATTCCCTACTGAATCTGGCAAAGGGCGTTTTGTTCCAGCTGAATATATTCATGCAGATGAAATGCCTGATGATGTATTTCCATTTATCTTTATTACGGGTCGTCAATTGGAACATTGGCACACGGGAAGCATGACACGTCACTCGCCCACTTTAGATGCCATTGAGCCAGATCCGGTTGTAACACTCCACCCAGAAGACTTGGAGCGATTAAATATAGAACCAGGTGGGTTAATTACTATCGAATCAAGACGTGGAAAAATCACAGCTTATGCGAGAGCAGATTTAGGTATTCAAAAAGGGTCAATATTTATGGCTTTTTGCTACAACGAAGCAAGCGCTAATCTGATTACCAATGAAGCACTCGATCCTTCTGCCAAGATTCCGGAATTTAAGTTTTGTGCGGTTAAAGCAAGTTCTGGTGGATCGATTGGGATAAGGATTAATTAGTTGCGCGAGGATGAATAACCGCTTGTTATAGCTGTTTGCAGGGGTATTAGCGGAAAACAAGTCTGGTGTTGAAAGGACAAAAGTTGAGTGCTGTGAATCAAGGTTCGATGTGAAAAAATTAACGCGGATGCGCAAAACATTAGCCTGTGAAAAAGCAAAAACGAATCTTAATTTTTGCCAAGAGTCGGGTGGGGAGAAAGTAAACTTGAGTTCCCACGCCCAACTAATCTTTCTAGGTTAATACCTTTCGGCAGTATCCTACATATAATCAACTTCAATGAAGATTTAAATATCCTGAGCTGCATTCCAATCGTCAATTTCTAACCTCAATTTTGTAGCGGGTGATTCAGTTAAAATCATTTCCTGAAATAACGGAACTTGATATTTATATTGTCTTTTTTTCTCACGCCCCAGTACGAAACCCAGTTCCAAACGTGCCAAGCTTTGTTCTATCATTTCCATAATAAGTTTTATTTGATGCTGTTTCAATAATTCCAGCAATTGATCCAGTGTAAACCTGTCCAGCTCAACAGTCGTATAAACGATAATACGATCCAGTCTACAGGCTTGTTGATCATCAGTCATTGCTCCCCAGCCTCTTAAAGCATTCAGGGTTTTTTCACTATTTATTGCTCGTTGTACATCTTCCCTGTTAATGATTCTCTGGTTAGACTCAAGATGCTCAATGATTTGATGGCACACTATGGCTATCAGATTGGCTCTGCCTCCAGTGTTTTCCAGTAATCCTTCAACCAGCCTGGAATTGGCATATTCAAGACGCATGGTTTTCATCGGCTCGGTCGCCAGTAGTCGGCAGGCCTCATCTTCCAAAGCACCAATTTGAATGGTTTCGGCAAAGTTTTTCAATGGGGATTTATAATCCAGTACAGCATGTTGATATAGCTCCCAAAAACCAGCCAGAATAAAGAAACATCGGCCTTCTTCGCTCATCTGACGTAGCGTATTAAGAATTTGATAGTCATGCTCGCGTTCTGTGGCAATAAATTTATCTGCCTCATCAATCAGAAAAACCAGTCGCTTATCAGATTTTTCAGCATATTCAGTAAGTGCATTAATATCTGATTCTTTGGGTAATTTTAATAGCGAAATCAATCGGGGAATCAACACTTCACTGGCTAATGCCAGATAAAAACAAATGACATCGCCCTGATCCTGAAAGCGGCGTTCCAACGCTTTGAGTAATGAGGATTTACCCAATTGACGACCACCTACCAATAAATAATTAGCCGGTTCACGATTCAGAATATGATCGATTATTTCCTGACGACCAAAGAACACACTTTTATTATTAACGCCTCCACCCAGTTGATAGGGTGAAAGTAAA
>JAZGGE010000016.1:0-8060 GCA_036480195.1 Methylococcales bacterium | reverse complement strand
CGCTTGCAGGATCCGTTAGCGGAACTGGTAAAAATTGAACCCAAAGCCATCGGCGTTGGGCAATATCAACACGATGTTAATCAGTCGAAACTAAACCGCGGGCTTAACAATGTTGTTGAGGATTGCGTCAACGCGGTTGGCGTGGATGTTAATACTGCTTCCCCCGCGCTGTTAAAGCAGGTTTCCGGGCTCACTGAAACCCTCAGCCAAAATATAGTTGACTATCGAGACGCCAATGGTTCTTTTAGTGATCGTAAACAACTGAAGAAAGTTCCCCGTTTGGGTGATAAAACCTTCGAGCAAGCGGCTGGCTTTCTAAGGATTATTAAGGGTAAAAACCCCCTTGATGCCTCCGCTGTCCATCCTGAGGCCTACCCCATCGTCGAAAAAATCATCCATAAAACCAATAAGTCAATTAATGATTTGATTGGTCAGCCCGGCTTTCTGCGAACGTTAGCTGCAAATGATTTTACCGACGACCAATTCGGATTACCAACTGTTACTGATATTCTTAGCGAACTGGAAAAACCTGGTCGCGATCCCAGACCCGAATTCAAGAGTGTAAAGTTTAAAGCAGGCGTTGAAAAAATCAACGATCTGACCGAAGGGATGAGATTAGAAGGCGTCGTGACCAATGTGACCAACTTTGGTGCCTTCGTTGACATAGGTGTCCATCAAGATGGCTTGGTACATATCTCTCAATTGGCGGATAAGTTTGTCAAAGATCCCCGAGAGGTTGTGAAAGCTGGCGACATGGTAAAAGTCACCGTGGTGGAAATTGATATTCCTCGGAAACGTATTGGCCTGACGATGAAAAGCCAGATCGAAGCAGGCGGCAGAAGTTCAAATCAGAGCGAGAAACATAACGACCCTGTGAGACACAAATCCACAAGGGAAAAGACCCCAGTCAATCAACAGGGAGCAATGGCTTCTGCTTTTGCTCGGGCGTTGAAAAAATAAAGTTCGACAAGGTGTTGGAAATATACCTTTCGGATACTGATGCAGAATAATGTACATTAAAAATCTCAATGATAACTTTTTTACCCTGAAGGACATGAAGATAATGAAGAGAAAAGAATTTGACGATTTGTCGAATATATTGTGGGCGCATAGTCGAATTTCTTAAATCACGTGTTGTTACCCTTCAAGTTCTTCATGTCCTTCATGGTGAAAAATGACATTATTTTGAATCAGCACCCTACCTTTCGTGTTCAAGAACACCCATTTTTAGCGTGCATTTTTTTACGAACGACATCATTGTAGAACCTCGAAATAAATATCTATTCCTGCGATTCTGTGACTAGAAGGGCTATCCGAGAATAGAGCACCTACTACGGAAACTCCCATTATGGACGCCTACAGAAAGATGGGTTATAACCAACATTTTGGCGCGCCATGTTGTGTTTCTCTTTATTCAGATAGCCTCCTAGAGAGTAATCTCAGGACTTAATGCTCCTGGAATATTGAACCATCTAACCAGAAACCTCCCCTCCGAAAGTGACGAACTAGTGCAATTAACCTGCTCACCACACTACCAACCATCTCTTTGATACAGGTGTGTGAATACTGCACAATCCTTTTGTAGAAAAAGTCACAGCTAATTCGAACGATTTTCATTATTCTGGAACAAAAGGTGCATTATACGTAAGGTAATCATTAACAGCGCCAAATAAATGGCGAAGGTTGTCGACTATGAAATATCTACTAATACCGCTCATTCTTATATCGACAGGGTGTGCCACAACTATTCATCCGCAATGCGGACTGCCCGGTAGCGAGACGCTTACCTCTATCGTACGCATCGCCACTGATGACGGCAGCAATGCCAGTGGCGTCGTCGTCGATCAGGATAGGGTACTAACGGTAGCGCATGCGGTCGGCGATGGTTCGACGGCCATGGTGAAATACCGTGAAAAATCATACAAAGCAGACGTGATAGCAACGGATACGAAGACCGATCTGGCCTTGCTCGCTGTCGAAACCGGAGATCTTGAACCAGTACGGCTTAGTACCACACAGCTTAAGGTATTCGAGCAAGTATGGGCGGTTGGTTTTCCGTTGGCTCTTGAACAAAAAATGACACTCGGTCTTTTTCAGAACGATCACGAAGGCAGACTTTATACCTCGACACATATCAATAGTGGCAGCTCCGGAGGCGGTCTGATTCGATGCAGGGGTGGGATCTATGAGCTCGCTGGTGTAGTTCATGGTTATGTTGCATATCGGGATGGTGACAACTACGTGAATATTGGTGATTCAACGTCGGTACCCGCCAAACAGATTTTGGCCTTTATGGATGGCGCGGCCAGAAGGCCGTCCGAAAATAGAGAACCTAATGCGGGAAAGCCCATTTTGGCCAAATTTTCCGATCATTTTCGCTAAAAGCCAGTATTACTCAATTGAAGGGCTACGTGTACCCACTCATAACGGGCATTCTTAACAGGGTGTGATTAATTCTACTTTGTCACAGTTAAGGAACGGGAAAGGTATACTTTTCGGAATTGATCAAAACGTGCCTGCAATGAATTATTTTTTGCCGGCGTGTAATACTGTGTTTTTTGGCCAGTAGTCCAGGGTTCTTCAAATCCACTAGCTAACCAGGCAGCACCTCTCGCGGTAGCTTCTGTAATATCCGGACAAGTAACTTCCAGCGTGCTCAGATCTGCCAATAGCTGGCAGATACGTTGATTGTTTGCCAGACCACCCGATAACCTGATCGCTTTTATGTCAATCACCTTGCTTATTTGATTAGTATTAATCTGTACCAAAAAAAGGATACTTTCAATAATTGCAGCGACTGCCTGCGAAGGATCAGGATTGTCGATTTTTTGCAGGTCTTTGGTTCTAAAAAATTCAGGTTGTATATTTTTCCAATAAGGTGAGCCGAGACCACCAATACCATTAGAAAAAACAATTTCACCTTTAAAATGCCGCAGGCAATTATCGATGTCAAATTGATCTCTATTGCCCAATATTTCACGATACCAGTTTAATGCCGATCCGCATCCGTTAACGGTACCCTCGAGTAGTTTTGTTGATTTCCTATTATTACTTGCAGAAAGCCCACCCAACATACCATATGGAGTTTCTGTATTTTCATCAACCGGACAGAGCACAAATCCACCGGTACCCAGATTAACCAGTACTTCACCTTTTCCCATTTGTCCAAGACTATACATAGCGGCAGTCTGGTCGCCATTTACAGACTTTAAAGGAATAGCTGTGTTATTTAGTTCACCGTAGTAGAAATTTGTTGGTACTGGTTTGGGTAAGAGCCCGAAAGGTAGCTCAAATAATTCGAATAGCTCCTTATCCCAGTCCAATATCTGCAAGTTTAATAATTGTGTTCGCAAAGCATTGGCGTGATCGACCAGATAAGGATGATTGCCACATAGGGAAAAAATCAAGTAACTGGCAAGTGGCCCCACATTTAGGTTTTTTTCTTTTAGCGCATTTTGTACAGCGGCGTTATTCCTTAGCAACCAGCGGATCTTAGAAGCACCGTAGTAGGGTGATAGTCTCAATCCGGTCTTTCCCTGGATCAGTTTTTCATATGATCGCAAAGAATCTACAAAATCTGTTGCACGACGATCACGCCAGCTCAATATCGGACTTAATGGCGCTTCGTTATAACTTTCCCAGGCAATGATACTTGATCGCTGAGTTGCCAGTCCGGCAGCCTTAATCCTTTCTGGATTTACATCCCTGAAGAGTTTTAACAGGCATGAAGTGATTGAACACAAAATTTCGACTCCATTCTGTTCGATTTCCACGGGTGAGATCTTGCTGATTGAGACTTCGGCTTGTGCTGCAGATACTATCTCTCCCGTATGGTCGAAAATAATGGCGCGTGATGATTGTGTGCCCTGATCGATACCCAGAAAAAAGGCATTAGAATTTTTTGTCATAACAATTTAGGATCAATTGTTAGAGTCAGGCCAATTCGACTGGCCATAAGTGTTCGAATCGCACCCGTCCCTGTGGCGACCGAAAAACACTCAATCTCCAGTGCATGCTTAATGGTATCAGCAATTTCATCTTCGACGATAAGGATGGACTGAACCATGCTTCAACCCAGAATAATTGAGAATACTTGCAGTACGAGGAGTATATACCTTCCACATTCAAGAATGCATTGTTTAGAACTAAGAAACTAAAAAAGGACTATAATTGTAATTGGCTTAGCAAATTCTCCAGGGAAATCAAATCTGGAATCGATAAGGAGAAATAATAATGTATGGACAAAGGCCTCCTCTACTACCCAGCAAACTCTGGATCCAGTTGTTGCTGTCATTCTTCGTTAGTATCAGCTGCAATGTACATGTATTAGCAGCAATTCCAACCCGGCAACCCATTAAGGCCCTCTATATCCCATTGGCGGATCACTATGCGGCACTTGTGGCTTTTGAACGTTACCGCGATAAGATGCACTATGCTGATTTTCAGCTTGAGCAGATGAAAAACTGGGATTTGTTACGGGCCTATTTTCAATCTGGCGAAGTGGACATGGCTTATGTAATGAGTCCGCTGGCTATATCAATGTTTCAGGAAAAACCGCATTTTCGTTGGGTGGGATTGATGCATAGGGATGGCAATGCGCTGGCGATTAATGCATTACTCAATAAAGATGTCCAGTTACCCTCCAGCCGTTCGCAGAGAAAACCAAATTCAAAAGTCGCCGAAGCACTAATTAAAGCACATAAAAGGACTGGCCGAGCGACCGAAATCGGTATGCCTCATCTGTTGTCTACGCACAGCGTGGTGCTATATCGCTATCTTAAGACCCATCAAGTCAGCATGGCTTTAAAATCTCGCGAGCCTTCACAAGTACTGGCCATTGCAGTGCCACCTCCAAAATCACCCGCTTTCATTCTCGGTAAAAGTAACCGGGCGGAGCCTGCAGCCTTCGAGCAATCGTTGCCTTGGGCAGATGTCGTGGAAACAGGCGGATTTGGCTATGTTGCCTGGTACTCTAAAGATGTTATGCCCTGGCCTCATGGTCATGTGGAATGTATTGCTGTGGCAACGGATCAGACCATTACCAGAAAATTTGATGCTTTAAAAGAAGTGATGCACTACATTCGGCAGGCGGGTGCTGATATTGAAAAGGCCAGAAGCGAAGGAGGTACCGCTCTAGAAGCCATCGTCGAAATCGTTCGCAAACATATTCCCGCACACAGCCGTGAAGCGATTATCGCCAGCCTCGATCCTAAGCTACGGGTGATTAACTACCAGCATCTTGATGTGGATAAACCCGGTTTGCAACAGATTATGGAACTGGCTATAGAAGGCGGTATCCTGACTCAGACTGTTGATATAGATGCTTTTGCAGATGAGCGGTTTGGTTCGGCTAAAACAAAAATTCTGGCCAAAGAATAGAACCACTCTATAGCTGACTCATCGAATGAATAGAGTACAACCGTCCTTGATTGATCACAATCGAGTCAGGTTCAATCACTCACTTAGCCGAACGCTCCTGTTATGGTTTCTGGTGTTAGCCTTATTGCCGATGACAATGATCGCCTGGCTCGGTTATCAACAGGCTTCCGATAGCTTGAAAGAGGCAGCAACACAGCAACTGGAACAAGCCGCCGATGCGAACGTCCGCTTTATCCAAAACTGGTTCGATTATCGGTTTATGGATATTCTTAGTCAGGCTGAAGATCCGCAAACAACCGAATTGCTCAGACAACTTCAATCAGGATGGCTAAAAAGTGAAGAAACACTGACCGACTACGTTAAAAGTTATCACTGGGCCCAACTCGTGAATAACCAGCAGCAAGATTTGGTTACCATGATGCGTCATTATGACTATATCTATGATCTTTTGCTGATCGATCTAAATGGTAACATCCTTTACAGCGTCGAGCATGAGTCAGATTTAGGGAGTAACCTGTTTACCGGAACATTGCAGAATACCCGTTTTGCCGGTAGCGTGAAATCCAGCCTGCAAAGTGGACAAACGTTGTTTAGTGATCTGGAACGGTACGTTCCCAGCAACCTTATCCTGGCCGGTTTTATTACCACGCCCGTGCTGGATGAATCAGGACATAAAATCGGCATATTGGCTCTGCAGCTCCAGTTCGACCGTATATTTTCGACTATGAGCCGCAACAATCAACGGGAAACCACACGCCAGCATTATCTGGTGGGCAACGATGGTTATCTGCGAACGGCACTGAATAATAATCCAGATGGAATACTGGTACGCTCCATCAATACCGAACAATTTAAGCTGTGGCAACTGCAACATGGTGAGCGGGGGCGAAAGCCTGACAACCAGAACGAAGTCATTCTTGAATATCCAGGCCCTAACGACGAACAAGTCATCGGAATACACCATTCAGTACGTTTGCCAGGTGTTGACTGGCTGCTAATCAGTGAAATTAACCGTGATGAAGCCCTGGCAGCTGCCAACTGGCTAAAGCAAGTAACGCTGGGACTGGTGGTATTGACCGGCTTGCTGGTGGCAGGACTTGCATTTTATCAGGCGCGGCGTATGAGCAAGCCACTTATAGAACTGGCGGATGCTGCACGTGCTGTAGCGACAGGTGATTTAGATCAACAGGTAACGGTGCAGGCGAACAACGAAATCGGTGTATTGGCCGAAGCATTTAACAAAATGCTGACAGCACGGCAACATCATTGGAAGGCTCTGGAAGAAAGTAACCGGGTCGCGAAACAAGCATTAACGGATTTAACGGAACAAAAGTTCGCGCTCGATCAGCATGCCATCGTTAGCATCACTGATGTCCAGGGCAATATTACGTTAATCAACACCAAATTTACCGAAATTAGCGGTTACAGTTCTGATGAACTGATGGGCCAGAACCATCGTATTCTCAGCTCTGGCCACCACGATACCGCCTTTTTCCGTGATATGTACCGTACTATAGCGGTGGGTAACGTTTGGCACGGTGAAATCTGTAATAAGGCCAAGGATGGGAAATTATATTGGGTTTCTAGCACAATTGTTCCGTTCAAAGGCGATAACGGCAAGCCACAAAGCTATATCGCCATTCGTACTGACATTAGTGAACGTAAACAAGTTGAAATATCCCTGCTAGAGGCCAAAGAAATCGCCGAAGCTGCCAACACGTCAAAAAGCGAATTCCTTGCCAATATGAGCCATGAAATCCGCACTCCGATGAACGGCGTTATTGGCATGACCGAGCTGTTACTGGACAATTCGCTGAACCTGGAGCAGCAAGAGCGTGCACTGATGATTAAACGTAGTGCGGAATCGTTGCTTACAATCATTAACGACATCCTTGACTTTTCGAAAATTGAAGCCGGCAAACTCGATCTAGAAATATTGGATTTTAACCTGGGCAGTTTACTGGAAGATTTAGCCGATACCCTGGCTTTACGCGCCCAAGAGAAAGGTCTGGAGTTTATTTGCTCTGTTAACCCGTCCTTACCGCAATGGTACCGAGGTGATCCTGGGCGAATACGTCAGATCCTAACTAATTTGGTGGGAAATGCCATTAAATTCACTGAACAGGGCGAAGTCTCGATACGTTATCAGCAACTCACTGTTACCAAAGGGCGTCTGCTGTTGCGCTTCGCGGTCAAAGACACAGGGATAGGCCTTAGTACTGAGCAACAACAAAAGTTATTCCAAAAATTCTCGCAAGCGGATAGTTCAACGACTCGCCAATATGGCGGCACCGGGTTGGGTTTGGTGATCTGCAAACAACTGGTTGAAATGATGGGGGGAGAAATCGGCATCGATAGTTCGCCGGGACACGGTTCGACATTTTGGTTTACCCTCGACATAGAGCAGATTGAAGCAAAAACACCACCCATTCAAGCCCATGATCTTCGCCACGAACACATTCTGGTGGTTGATGATAATGCGACCAACCGGCAGGTGCTTGACGAATTTCTCACTGCCTGGCAAGTGCCCCATAGCTTGGTTGCAAGTGGCCCTGAGGCACTGCAAGTCCTGTACGATGCTGTAATGGAAGACAAAGCCTACAGCATGGCGTTGATTGACATGCAGATGCCGGGAATGGATGGCATCAAACTGGCCAACTCGATTCGTAGTGATGAGCAAT
>JAZGGE010000015.1:0-8403 GCA_036480195.1 Methylococcales bacterium | reverse complement strand
AAGGCATTTCTTTCTGGAGAAACCGATTCCATCGAACCGATAGCTCGCCTGCTTGGTCAACTAGCCGATCTGAAACTGGCAGCAATTCGTCGACCACGTTAAGTGTCGTATCTGCAGCCTGCTGCGTCATCGTAATAACATAATTTAGACGCTCCTTCGCGTCAGGTATCGCATTTTCAGTTAACTCGCCAAGTCTCGAATCCTGTGCAAACCCGGACATCGCCTCATGCAACTGCCGGGTCAACTGACCCACCTGTTGAAACATCTTTGTTTCGCTTGCAGACGCGATTTCATACACAATCTTGTCGGCACTCTTCTCATTGCCCTGCTCGAGGGCGGTTACCAGCGCTCTCGCACTTTCAAGCCGTTTTGCTAACAACTCGTCATTGCTATCGTCATTTTCCAATACATCGGCCACGACAAACTCTTCAGGCATCAATACGTTCGAAAATCTTTTCGATTTTTTCCTTTAGAGTCTGAGCAGTAAAAGGCTTGATAACATAGCCATTCACACCCGCTTGTGCGGCTTCGACTATTTGTTCCCGCTTGGCTTCCGCAGTAACCATCAATACGGGTAATGAAGCCAATTCAGCATCGGATCGAACCGCTTTCAACAGATCGATACCTGTCATTCCCGGCATATTCCAATCCGTAACCAGAAAATCAATACCGCCCGCCTTTAATTTGGGAAGAGCGGTTTGGCCATCATCAGCTTCTACTGTATTATTAAAGCCGAGATCTCTCAGCAGATTTTTGACGATTCGCCTCATTGTGGAAAAATCGTCCACAACAAGAATTTTCATATTTTTATCCAAGGTAATCTCCTCTGCGATGCAATGTTCTACAAAAAATCAATGTCGTTGTATTAAATATGGACGGCAATTGAGGATCTGTCCAATAAAAAAGGGGGTTTTTTTAAAAGCTGTGATTTTAGAGGATAACGTTTGCTGTGACACATCATGTTAAAAATCAATATCCCTTTTTCGGACTACCTGTCCTCGCCACTATAAATCCACACGTTAAAAATATTCATGGGTCTTTATCCAAATCCGTAATATTTCCGATAGCTGTAAACCGGTTACCTTGGACTCTACAAGAATCGTTTACTCTTTGCTCGGTCGACTGTCCTTATCAAGCCATTCCGCTAAACGGGCACGCAAACGCAGCATGGCCTGACTGTTAATCTGACTCACTCTGGATTCACTCACGCCGATCACTTTTCCGATTTCCCGCAAGTTCAATTCGTCATCGTAATACAGTGAAACAACCAGCCGTTCCCGTTCTGGCAAACCTGATATTTCAGTTGCCAACGCCGATTTAAACCGCTCACGTGTCAATCTGTCTATAGGGGCAGAATCTGCTTCAGCAAACTCTTCGAGAAACTGATCACCACCTTGGGTCAATTCTTCTATGCTAAAAATTCGAGAATTTCCCGAATCCCGCAAAATCTGGTTATACTCATCCAATTCGATCTCCAGTAATTCTGCGACTTCATTGGCTCTGGCATCCCGGCCCGTCTCATTTTCTATTTTCTGGATTGCATCAGCGACCATCCGCCCTTTCTTGTGAACCGACCGTGGCGTCCAATCCAATCGCCGAATTTCATCGATCATAGCGCCACGAATCCTGATTCCCGCGTAGGTTTCGAAGCTCGCCCCTTGGCTCGCATCGTAATGCCGAGATGCTTCTAGAAGGCCAATCATACCGGCTTGAATCAGATCGTCGACCTGAACATTTTCAGGCAACCGATTCATTAGATGGTAAGCAATCCGCTTGACTAATTCCGCATGTTCAATAATTAGACCATCGTTATTGGTAGTGTCTAGTTCCTTATACTTTGCCAATCCATTCATATCGCCAACTCGCTTTGTGAACAGTTGTACTGCAACATCCTTTCGATGAAAAACTCCATATGACCACTGCCTTGACTGGCTACCGGCCATCCTTCTATTTTCCGCGCCAAGTCCCTGAATGCTCTTGCTGAAGGACTTGAGGGATAACTATGCATCACAGGAGATTGCTTTTGTACCGCCTTACGTAAACACTCATCATAGGGAACCGCTCCCATAAATTGCAATGTGACATCCAGATAACGATCCGTTACCCGGCAGAGCTTTTTGTATAAATTTTGGCCTTGTTGAATACCTTCTACCTGATTGGTCAGAATCTGAAAATTATAGATCCCATAATCACGATTCAGCAGTTTAATAAAGGCATAGGCATCGGTCAGTGACGCCGGTTCATCGCAAACAACAACGACTATTTCCTGACACGCCCGGGTGAAGTTCACTACACTGGATGAAATGCCCGCTGCGGTGTCAACAACCAAGACATCAAGATCCTTGTCAATTTCACTAAATGCCCGGATCAATCCACCCTGTTCGGCCTGGGAGAGATCTGCCATATTCTGCAACCCCGAAGATGCGGGTATGACCTTTATCCCTCCCGGTCCTTCAATCATCACCTCTCTTAGTGATTTTTCACCACTCAAGACATGAGAAAGATTGAACTGAGACTGTAATCCTAAAATCACATCGACATTTGCCAAACCCAGGTCTGCATCCAGTAAGACTACGTTTTTCCCACTTTCCGCTAGAGAAACACTTAGATTCACGGAGACGTTAGTCTTCCCCACTCCACCTTTTCCGCTGATTACTGCGAATACCCGAACTGGTTTTGCCTGATTCATTGTTCTGATTCCATTTGCCTGGTCGGTTTCAAACACTTGCATGCGCTAACTGATCGTCATAAAAAAAGTGATCGGTATCGGCAAGCTCAATGGGATTTGTGCTTTGTGACTTTTCAGTCAAAATTCGTTTTAGCAGCGCGATTTGACCGCGATGCAAATCTTCCGGAACTTGTTGTCCATTCGTAATAAATGATAACGGCAGGTCATTTTCTACCAGCGTTGAAAGTGCTTCTCCAATGTGAGCCGCTTCATCAAGTTTAGTCAAAATGCAAGATTCCGGTTGAAATATCCGGTAAGCCTCAATAATTGCCTGCATACTGCGAAGTTGACTTGCCGCCGACATCACTAAGTAATGGGTTACGGGAACATCATTTCCAGTAAAGAGTTCACATTGCTTAACAAGCCGGGCATCATGCGGGCTCATTCCGGCTGTATCTATCAAAATCAACCGTTTACTTTCAGAATAAGTAGCCAATGCAGCATTGAGATCTTTCTTGTTCGAAGCAATACAGACAGGAATATCCAGTAATCTGCCATACGTACCGAGTTGTTCATGTGCGGCAATCCGATAGTTATCGGTGGTAATTAAAACGACTTGATCAGAGCCATGCCGCAAACAAAACTGAGCTGCCAGTTTGGCAATTGTGGTGGTTTTGCCAACACCTGTTGGCCCAACCAGCGCAACGATACCTCCCTGATCCAAAATACAGTCATTCACCCTGGGCACTTTCTTCGAAATCAGATCAATGGCCACACGCCATGCTTCGTCACTATTGTCGTTACTCGGAAGTCTGTTGACGATATCTATGCTGACATCCCGTGAGAAACCTTGATCCCGAAAGCTGCGCAATAAATTCATTCGAGTAGGATTTTCCTTAGGTACCAATGGGTTTCCCTTCCCAATAAATTGACTGTCTATAGCAGACCGTATCGCTTTCAATTCTTGGCGCATTTCACTAAGCATATCCGGTTGGGATTCTACTGATTGAGCTGTCATATGCGTTGTTGCCAAACGATTTTCTATCGGCCTTTTCTGTGCCATCTTTTGTGGAGAAACAGCCCAGGCAGGCTGTTTAAGCTCGGGTTGTGGCTGATAGAGCTTGGGTATTGGTTTGTCCACCCGAGCTGAAGATTTTTCGAGCACACGGCGTAGTTGCTCAACCTGTTGTTGCTCTCGTTTCGGCTTGACCTTTGGTGCCCTTGTTTCAGCATGCTTCTTCCGTAACGCATCCACTGCAGCATTTTCCTTGGGCTGCGGATCATTGTTATAGATTTTTTCTTCATCAAAATCTCGCGCTGCAACGATTTCAACTCCTCCGTCAACACTACGGTTGGAAAGAATAACAGCATCGGGTCCTTGTTCATCTCGCACCATCTGGATGGCTTGCCGAATATCTGGAGCAAAATACCGTTTTATTTTCATTTTTTACCCTTAGTTATCTGAAGCCTGTCCGACCACCGAAACCACCTTGAGCTGACGATCTTCCGGAATTTCGTTGTAGGCTAATACATGCAAACTTGAAATCGAGTGGCGAATAAACTTGGCTAACCAGGGCCGAACCAGGGAAGAAACCAGCAATACCGCCGAATGACCTTCCATTTCGACCTGTTGAGTATTATCTTCCAACGATTTTTGCAGTTGTTCAGCCAACCCCGGCTCTAGACCAGCGCCACCTTCTCCCGCCGTCTGAAGAGTATTTTGCAATAACTGTTCCAACTCTGGCGCCAGTGTCATTACCGGTATTTCCTTCTCTACCCCACTGATTTTATGAACAATTGACCGACCTAACGCAGATCGAACGATACTGGTAAGGACGCCAGGGTCTTGACTCTTTCCACCCTGATCCGCCAAAGTTTCGGCGATCGTCCGAATATCCCGAATCGGTACTTGTTCTTCCAGTAAATCTTTCAACACATTTACGATGGCGCCTAACGGCAGAATTTTTGGCACTAGATTGTCAACGAGCTTTGGCGCTGTCTTTGCCAGGGAATCCAGTAATTGCTGGGTTTCTTCATGGCCAAATAACTCGTGGGCATGGGTCTGCAAAACGTGACTTAGATGAGTGGCAATAACTGTCCCAGGATCCACAACTGTGTAGCCCAGGCTTTGAGCATGATCTTTTTGCTCGGCATCAATCCACACAGCATCCAGGCCAAACGCCGGATCCCGACATTCAATCCCTTGCAGCGTTCCAAAAACCCGGCCCGGATTAATCGCCATTTCATGATCGGAATGCACTTCATCTTCGTCAATTGTCACTCCTAACATACTGATCCGATAGGCATTCGGAGGTAAATCCAGGTTGTCACGGATATGAACGGATGGAATGAGAAACCCTAATTCCTGAGAGAGCTTGCGCCGCACCCCTTTGATCCGTGACATTAACTGACCACCCTGACTTTTATCCACCAGGGGAATAAGCCGATAACCGACTTCCAGACCGATCATATCGACTGGCATCACATCATCCCAGCCCAGTTCTTTTTGATCTGGTGATTGTTCTGGCATTGGCATGGGAACATCAACGCTTTCCGCGTGTTGCTGGCGTTTTGTGATTCGGTAGGCGGCATATCCCAGGCCACTGGCTACCAGCAAGAAAGGTATATTTGGCATTCCAGGAATTAATCCCATCATCCCGATCGTTCCGGCACTAATGGAAAGGGATTTCGGATTTTCGAAAAGTTGGGCATTAAATTGCTGACCAATATTTTCAGCCGTACTGGAAACCCGGGTGACGATCATTGCCGAGGCGGTAGAAAGTAACAACGATGGAATCTGAGCGACAAGTCCATCACCGATTGTCAACAAGGTGTAGTTTTGAATCGCGTCGGCGAAACTCAGTTGGTGTTGCGTTATCCCGATAATCAAGCCACCAACCACGTTGATAAAGAGAATCATGATGCCAGCCACTGCATCCCCACGGACAAATTTACTGGCGCCATCCATGGAACCGTAAAAATCCGCTTCCAAAGACACTTCCTCGCGCCGATTACGGGCTTCATCCTGGTCAATCAGCCCGGAATTTAGATCGGCGTCAATTGCCATCTGTTTTCCAGGCATCGCATCCAGTGTAAAACGGGCGCTCACTTCAGAGACGCGGCCTGCCCCTTTTGTAACAACAACAAAATTGATGATGACTAGAATCGCAAACACCACCAACCCAACAGCGTAGTTTCCTCCAATGACAAATTCACCAAACGCTTCAATAACTTTACCCGCTGCATCTGCTCCGTTATGTCCTTCCAGCAATACAATTCGCGTTGAAGCAATGTTTAGCCCAAGCCTTAATAAGGTAACCACCAATATGACTGTTGGAAACGCTACAAAATCCAGTGGCCTCAGGGTATAGATCACCACAAGTAGAATAATGAGCGACAGGGCGATATTGAACGTAAAAAGCAAATCCAGAATAAATGCTGGCAATGGCAGCATTATCATCATCAACATCACTATCACCACAATCGGGGCGCCAAGCCCCGAACGGCCGATATTCTTCAACTGATTAATCAGATTTTTGAAGTTCATTCATTTTCCTTTTTTGCTAGGGTAAAATACCTTATTTGACAGAGTGTTATAATCCTCCAATGCGTACGAAACAGATCAGCTAAAGAAGGAAGCTTTGTAGGAAAAAGACCACGCAGGCTCGATTATCTTCATCCTCCCAGGATATTATTTCGTTTGAAATTCGTTGGGCACAGAAATATCCTTTGGAGCCGGCGGTGGTTCTGCACCTGTTTCATTCGAAGCCCGTAATTGGTAAACGTAAGCAAGCACCTGTGCAACCGCCAGGTACAGACCCGCTGGAATTTGTTTATCAATTTTAGTAGAGAAGTAGATCGCCCGGGCCAATGGCGGAGCAGAAACTAAAGGTATTCCAGCGCCTAACGCCAACGTCCTGATTTGCGCTGCAATCAGGTCGGCTCCCTTGGCAACAACGCGAGGGGCACCGGAAGAGTCCTCATCATATTTCAGGGCAATAGCATAGTGAGTCGGGTTGGTAATGATAACGTCCGCCTTGGGCACTTCCTGCATCATGCGGCTTTGCACCATTTCAATCTGCATTTGCCGAATTCGGCTTTTAACTTCAGGATTCCCGTCAGATTCCTTATTTTCATCCTTGATATCCTTGCGACTCATTTTGAGTTTCTGTTTGTTACTCCACAACTGATAGGGCGCATCCGCTGCAGCGATCAAAATTAATGAAGCACTTAATATCAGAAAGGAATGAGTCAGCAGCTCACTCGCACTCAGAATCGCTAAACCTATTTCCAATCGACCCAGCGCAAACAGCTCTTTGCTATAGAATACATAGAGCAGCCAGAAAACTCCGAAAACAAGCGCGATCTTTAGTACTGACTTAACCAATTCAACCAAGCTCTGCAAGGAAAACATTCGCTTCACTCCACTGATAGGATTCAACTTGCTTGGCTTGGGTTGTATCGCTTCCCAACTAAAGTTCCATCCGCCTAATGAAGTCGATACGACCAAAGCGGTAACCACCATAATTCCGAGTAATGGAATAATCAAAACAACAGCGTCGGTGAGTGCATTGCTCAGGTGAATAACCATGGTATTCGAATCGAATATTTCCCGTCGGTGAATTCTGAACTCCCGTTCCATGATCCGCCACAAACCGACTGCAATGCGCTCACCCAGCAATACGATTGTTGATGATCCAACCAACAGCATAACAGCGGTATTCAGATCCTTTGATCGGGCAACCTGGCCTTTTCTCCGGGAATCCGCCAGCCGTTTTCCGGTGGGTTCTTCTGTACGGTCGTCTTGATCGTCCGCCACGTTAGAACCTCAATATTTCGTTCATGAGTTGGTAGCCTTCACTGAGTATCCCGGAAAATCGACTCAGAATATCGGGCAAGGTTACCCAGACAAGTACTAAGCCCATAAGCAAAGTCACGGGAAAACCTACCGCGAAAATATTTAGCTGTGGCGCCGCTCTGGTTGCAACACCAAAACCAATATTGGTTAATAGTAAAATAGTCGTTACGGGTATTGAGAGCAGTACGCCAGCGGCAAACAACCTGCTACTCCAGGAAACCAACGTCCATAATTCCTTCCGGGCGATCCCCTCTGTACCCATCGGTAACGTCAGAAAGCTATCCACCACCATTTCTATCATCACCAAATGTCCTCCAAGGGATAGAAAAACCAAGGTTGCGAGTATCAGATAAAACTGCGATATAACAGGCACCTGAACACCAGTCATAGGGTCCACCATCGTTGCGAAACTCAAGCCCATGCCGTAGGAGATCGATTGTCCAGCAAAAACCACTGCGGCAAATACCAATTGCAAAATAAATCCCATGAACAGACCTATTAAAACCTGTTCAAAAGCAATGGCAATGCCTTCAAAACTGAATAATTCTACTGCCGGCGGTTTGTTAGCCAAAGGCATTGCGGCTAGCGTCACTCCCACAGCCAATACCAACCGCACTCTGGCGGGTACCGTATGACCGGTAAAAACAGGCAGCGTTATCAGCATCGCCCCAATGCGAAAAAAGGGCCATACAAAGGCAGCGATCAATCTTAAAAGTTCATCTTCCTGAATATGGAACAATTGCTATACCTTTAGGAACCAAAATTGAATAAAATACGAAACTGGCGCCGGATTTTTATTCATATTCAAGGCGTACAAAGAGGCGCATAGCAAGCTACGCAACTCTTTGTTCAACGCAGAAGATGGATAAAAAGACAA
>JAZGGE010000014.1:0-7554 GCA_036480195.1 Methylococcales bacterium | reverse complement strand
ATGGATAGTAGTAAGAGAAATTAAGTTTTAATTAATTAAGATAAGAGTACAAATCAGTAATGGAAAAAAAAATAGGAAAGAGTTCATCCGGCGTTACAGAACAGGGATTTACCCTACTTGAATTGTTAGTGGTTTTGGCGATTTTGGGTTTGCTGGGGGGGTTGGTTGGACCCAAAGTCATGGATCAGTTCGCAAGGGCAAAACCCAAAACTGCCAAGATACAAATGGAGGATCTTTCCGCGTCTCTGGATATGTTTCGACTGGACGTGGGACGTTATCCCACAACAAATGAGGGCTTGGTTGCGTTGATTGAAGCGCCTGCTGATGCTAGCAATTGGGCTGGCCCTTATTTGCGTAAGGCAAAACTACCCAAAGATCCCTGGAGTTACGACTATCACTATCAGTCACCGGGTACCCATAGCGAATTCGATATTTACTCAAAAGGTCGAGACAATCAGGAAGGAGGCGATGGAGAGGATAAAGACATCACCAGTTGGGAATAATGAGTAGAGGAGCCTCGAATCTAGTAGCATAGACAGTGAGAATCCAGAGTATTCAGAGCGTAGGAGACTGTCCGAGAATAGAAAACCTACTGTGGAAAAGCCCATTTTGGCCAGATTTCCCGATCAATTTTGTTAAATAGCCCACTATTCGCCTCAAATGATCGAAAAATCTGACTCAAAATGGGTTTCCCTCGCTACGGTTTCTATTCTCGGACAGCCTCCTAGATCAACGGGCCAACGCGGTTTTACGATCATCGAGCTTATGGTGGTGTTAGCAATCGGTGTGATTGCTTTTTCCACCATTATGCCTAATTTTTCAACTGGGACATCAAGTGCCCGCTTTAAATCCGCAACCCGCGATATTGCATCTGCCTTGCGGCATGTCAGAGGACGTGCAGTTTCAACCTTGAAGCAGGCGGAATTCTTCATTGATGTAGAAAAAAATATCTATCGGGTCAGCGGTAGAGCCAAAGCGTACCAGTTACCCAAAAAAATCCAGCTGGGTTTGTTTACAGCGGAGTCTGAACTAACCGGTGACCAGCAAGGCGTTATTCGATTCTTTCCGGATGGTTCATCTACTGGGGGGCGGGTTACATTGGAGGAGGGAAACCGCAAGCAACTCGTGGATGTTAATTGGTTAACAGGGCTCATTACAATTCGCAGCGATGAAGAAGAATAAGACTCGTGCGGGTGGGTTTTCCCTGATTGAGGTTTTAGTGGCGTTTGCGATATTGGCCTTGTCTTTGGGAGTGCTAATGCGGATATTCGGTGGCGGGGTCAAGATGGCGGTAATTTCAGAAGACTATTCCCGAGCGGTCATGTTAGCGGAATCGAATTTGTCAGCAGTCGGGATCGAAGAAGCACTGGAAGAAAGTGTTGTTGAGGGCGATTCTGAAGAAAAATATCACTGGACACTTTCAATCACTCAGTATCAAACGGAAGATGAGGAGATTGACCTTGACAAAATGTCGGTGAAACCTTACTTGATTGAGTCGCGAGTCGAATGGGGGCAGGAAGACCGGATTCGTTCTGTTGTACTCAACACTTTGCGATTGTCTTCGGGAAACGGTACGGGCCTATCATCGAATGGCGCGTCCCCTGAAGGCAGGAATGACGAAGATCCTTTTGTCTCTACTTTTCCAGATGCCGATGATGATTCAGAGTTCTCTGACTAAAATCAACAAGGGCTTTACGCTCATTGAAGTATTGATTGCAATTACTTTGCTCGGTATTATGATGGTATTGCTGTTCGGCAGTTTAAGAATTGCAGCAAAGAACTGGGATGCCGGGGAAGCGAAGACGGTGGAAACCAGTCAGATAACCATAGTCCAGAATTTTTTACGGACTTATCTGTCGAGTGCGATACCGGTGGATGATTTTAGTGAAGACGAAGAACCCGTTTTTTCATTTGTTGGTGATGGGGAGTCCGTCCAGTTTGCTGCTACGTTACCTCCATATGGTGTTCGCAAGGGCCAGCACTTATTCAAGATCTACCTAAAAGAGAATGGCGATACTACTAGCTTGAATGTTTCTGTTCGAACCTTTTACCCCCTTGAGGAAGAAGAAGTTAATGATGACATCGTGCTGCTTGAAAGTGTTGAGAAACTGGAGATAAATTATTTCGGTCCCGATGAGTTTGGTGAAGACGGCCGCTGGGATACCAAGTGGGAGGATAAGAGAGTTCTTCCAAGACTTGTTCAAATCGATATTAAATTGGAAGATAAGTCATCTTGGCCTGCATTGGTGATTGCCACCCGTATCGAAACGCTTGGTCTGTCGCCCATATGAGATGCAAACAACAGGGTTTGGCATTGGTTTTGGTGTTGTGGGTTTTGGTTCTTATGACCATTATGGCGGCGAGTTTCTCATTGAGCATGCGGCGGGAAATTAATCTGGTACGTAATACCCGGACACAAGCCCAAGCTGCCGCATTAGCGGAAGCAGGGGTAAATTACGCTATAATGATGTCGTTGCTTCCCAATCATCTGCAACGGTGGCGTGGGGATGGGACGTCTTATAATGTCCCGGCAAATGGAGGAAAGGTCACTGTCAGGATTCGCGATGAAACAGGGAAAGTCGATCTTAATTCAGCGAATGAAACATTACTTACCGCGTTGATGACTGTCGCTGGGCTTGATGAAGATGAGTCATCTCAACTGGTTGGTGCTATACTCGATTGGCGGGACAAGGATAATTTGCGTCATACAAATGGTGCAGAAGAGGCTGAATACAAAAGCGAAGATAAACCGTATAAACCAAGAAATGCCCGCTTCCAGTCGGTTGATGAATTGCAGTTGGTTTTAGGCGTAAACTATAAGATTTTTGAAAAATTAGAGCCATTGATTACTGTATATAGGCGAGAACCGGGCATCAATCCAAAAAATGCCTCGAGAAAGTTATTATTGGCACTTCCCGGTGTTGACGCGGAAACTGTGGAAAAGTACCTTGAGTTACGTGCAGAAAGTGCCGAGAATAAAACGCCCCCGCCAGTATTTCCGGTTCCAGCCGGTGTGAAGGTATCGCACAGAAATGGACGGACTTTAAGTATTGAGAGCAAGGCGAAGTTGGCGGGGGGGGGTACGGCGAAAATTATCGTGACAGTTAAAAAGCAAAGAAGCAAAATAACCGGGTTACCCTTCACCGTATTAAAGTGGAACCAGTCTATCCAGGCTGGATCCGTAGAGTCATAAACCTAATAAGCTGAATTTTATAATGATATTATTCTTGGGCTGTCATAACATATCAATATTCAATGGCAATAAAATTTGATTCTACAATTGATCTGGATATAGATAAGTTCTTCTCTTGGTGGGGAGAGCAGTTATTGACGTTTCTACCAGAGTCAATCGCCGAATTTCTGATACAGAAACCTGACTATTTGGTCTATCAGCGTGAACAGGACGGCTACAAGATCTCGCTTATCAATCAGGATCGGGCGAGGAGCATAGGTGTTTTTCCCGCTGATGAAGCGGGCAAGATATCCCGGGAAAAATTGTTTGAAAAAGAGGAACGAATTGCTGACGCAGGTGTTGTATTACGGATCGCCGCTCAACAATCGCTCAGGAAACAGATTAAACTACCTGCTGCTGCAGCCGAAAATATGACCGAAGTGGTCGGTTACGAAATGAATCGATTGACGCCCTTTAACGCTGATCAGGTTTACTATTCCGCCACGCTGACTAAGAAACTTCCGGAAACAAAACAGATTGTAGTGGATTTGGCAATCGTACAACGCCAGACAGTGGATGATTTGCTGGAGGAAATGAAAGTCTGGGGTATCGTTCCTCAAATAGTGGATGTTGATTCTTTGGGAACGTCTGATACAGTGCCACAAAAAACACGTAATCTGCTGCCTACTCACTTGAGAGTTGCAGGCAACAATACTAAAAAAATAATTAATATGGTTTTAGGTGTTATTCTTGCTGCCTTGGTGTTGCTGACAGTCTTGGTTCCTATTTGGCTGGATCGGCAATATGTGCAGGTGCTGCAGGAAGAACTAAGACAGATTAGCGACACCACGCGGGATGTTGAAAAGCTAAGGAGCGATGTCGGCAAATTAGTACAGGAAACCAGTTTCCTACTGGAACAAAAAAAGACTAAGCCGGTTTTCGTGGCGTTAATTAATGAATTGACCGAGAGGATACCCAACGATACCTGGTTGACCAATTTAAGGTACAACAATGATCGTCTGCAAATTCATGGTCTATCTCCCGCGGCATCCGGATTGATTGAGATAATAGAAGCATCCTCTTTTTTTGATGATACCAGTTTTGTGTCTCCGGTTACGCAAGACAGGAGAACCCGGTTAGAGCGGTTTCAAATCGCGGCCGATGTGGTTGCGCAAGAAACCGGCGTTACAGATAAGTAAGTACGAGAATACAAGTGAATCAAAGTACGGCAGGGTTAGAAAGTTTTATCAAAGACCAACAACGATGGGTGGCTCTGGCTCTGGTGGCTGTCGTGCTGTTGCTGTTTTATTTCATAGCGGTATCTCCCTTGCTCGGGCTTGGCCATCACTATGAAGAAGCGATCGACGATCTCGAATTTCGACTGCAACGCCATAAAAAAATAGCCGCAGGTAAGGATGAATGGATGGAGCGTTCCAGTGAACTCAAGCTTCAACTGGAGAGCAATAAACAGTTTAGTAGCCGTAAAACTCCGGCACTGGCGTCAGCGGATTTACAGCGATTGTTGAAAGAAACCGTGCAAGTTGCCGGGGGACAGCTAACCAGCACTCAGGTTATTTCTCCAAGGCAGGAAAACAGTTTTGTGCGCATATCCGTCAAGGTACGAATGTCGGGTACTGCGGATGCATTGAGACAGGTGTTTCACGAGATTGAGTCGGCGAAGCCACTGTTATTCATTGATAATTTGGATATTCGCCCAGAAAGAGGGCGGAGAAATCGTAAAACCCGGAAGCTGGAGCCGTCCGGTCGGCTAAATATTAACCTTGAAGTAGTCAGCTATATGCGGTCGAGCAACGGATGAATAAGGCATTTGTAAAAGAATACGGTTTACCCTTGTTGTTACTGGCTTTGTGTTTGTTCTTTGCGTTGTTCGCATTTGGCGAATGGCTGTTTATAGACAAGCAACATCACACAAAAATGAGGGTAATTAACAATACCGGTAGAGGAGAGATTGTGTTGGACGAATTGCCTTCTGAAAGTTTTTTATTGCCTGGTATAAGTGAGTATTCCGAGATGATTGAGCATCCACTCTTTATCGAAGGTCGTATGCCTATTGAAGAATCCGATATGGTGGAGCCGGTAATAGCGGCCCGGGCTGATTTAAAAATGAAATACATGGGTTATATTTCGACTCCAGAGGGTGAGTTCGGGATGTTCCTCGATGAAACAATTAGAAAATACCGTAAATTAGAGAAAGGAACGATGGTCGAAGGTTGGCGTGTTGATGCACTATACCCTGATAGAGCTACTCTGATGCAGGGCGGATCGAAAGAGGAGTTGCCTTTACATAAGCCGAAACCCAAGATAGCGCCAAGAATTCGGCCAAAATCCAAAAGCAAAAGTCCATTTGAGCGCAATCAGGCCAATAGGCGGGTTGCGAGAGAAAAATCAGCAAATCTAAGAACCCATGATAAGTAATAGCCAGAAAGTTAATCGGGTCGTCACCTTGTTTGTGACGGCAATTCTGTTGACGGGATGTGACAGAATGGGACCCTCACTATCCAAGAAACTTCCCCTTGAAACGGTTATTACTAAAGAAGGGGCAGGGAAGAGAGAAACAACCAGCTTTCATCAGCTGGACAATCCCGATGATAAAAAGGACTCTGAAAAACCGGAAATGGAGATCTACCGGGGTAGCGGGCAATTTATAAATGGTCAGATTGCCAGTAAAAAGACCGGGACGGCAAGTCGTAGTGGCAAGTACACCCTCAATTTTGATGATGCTGATCTTGGCGAAGTTGCCAAAGTCATTCTTGGTGACACCCTGGGTGAAAATTACATGCTGAGCCCCAAAGTTGCTGGACGAGTCACACTGCAAACCACTCGCCCGTTAACTAAGCAGGAGCTCATTCCCACTTTGGAAATGTTGTTGCGTATGAATGGCGCAGTGTTGGTGAATAGCGACGGGCTGTACCGTATTGAGCCTGCTACGAATGCACTGCAAAGCCTCGGGTCGCCCCGATTGGGCGGTCGAGGGAAAATACCGGCGGGTTATCAGGTGCGGATTATTCCCTTGCGTTATATTGGTGTTCAGGAAATGCAAAAAATCCTGGAGCCTCTATTACCGCCTAAATCTGTCGTACGGGCGGACGTTTCCCGTAATCTGCTTATGGTGGCAGGGACATCTTCCGAATTGGAGAATGTCGTTGAGACAGTCGCTGTTTTTGATGTGGACATGATGAAAGGCATGTCCTTCGGGTTGTATTCCATGCGCAATGTAGAAGTTGGAACGGTGATTGAGGAGTTAAATAAAATATTTGGTGAAGAAGAGGAATCACCGTTAGCAGGGATGTTCCGATTTGTGCCGATTGAACGCTTGAATGCACTATTGGTTATAACCCCGCAGCCGCAATATCTTGATGATGCCAGGAAATGGGTGGAACGGCTCGACAGGACGACTGCCGAGACTGGGGGGAGCGGTGGCGTCTATGTATATCGGGTGCAGCATGTGGAGGCAGTTGCCTTGGCGGAGACATTGTCTGAAGTCTTTGGTGGTAAAAAGAAAAAAGCACCGGACGCGAAGGTGGCGCCGGGGCTTAAAGGGAAGAAAATAAAGGGTAAGGAGAAGGTTGCGAAGAAATCAAAGACCTCTAAGAGTAAATCTTCTTTAGGAGGAGATGGGGAACTACGGTTTATTGCGGATGAGGATAATAATACCATTGTTATTGTTGCGTCTGCTCAGGAGTATGAGGCGATTCAGCGGATTATTAAGGATTTGGATGTTACGCCGTTGCAGGTGTTGATTGATGCGACGATTGTTGAGGTGCAGTTAATAGATGAGTTGCGATATGGATTGCAGTGGTTTTTTAAAAGTGATCAATTTAAGGCGGTATTATCTGAAAATGGTATTAATAGTCTAAATCCTAGTCGCATTCAGGAGCCTTCGGGTGATACGGGACTCGATACCGCGCTAAAACAGTCTATGACAATAGGTAAGGGATTTTCCGCAGTATTGGCCGCCAAAGATATACAGCTGGTACTGAATGCTTTAGCAACAGACAATAAGATTAACATCGTATCATCACCTTCACTAATGGTGCTGAATAATCAGGAAGCAGAAATTAATGTTACTGACGAAATTCCGTTTAGATCATCGGAATTTACTCCGGTAGATGGCGGTACTGCGAATATCGTTGGTTCGATCAGTGAGAAAGAAGCTGGAGTTATATTGACCGTTACGCCACGGGTAAATGCAGGTGGTATGGTGATTATGAAAATTGAGCAAACTGTAAGTAGTGTGGCGCCTGGTGATGCAGGTGTCGGTGGTAATCCAATAATAAGTAAACGGGTGATCAACAGTACTATCGCCGTCAGGGATTCCGAAACCATCGTATTAGGTGGACTCATTCAAGATCAACGGACGA
>JAZGGE010000013.1:0-2678 GCA_036480195.1 Methylococcales bacterium | reverse complement strand
CTAGGAGGCTGTCCGAGAATAGAAACCGTAGCGAGGGAAACCCATTTTGAGTCAGATTTTTCGATCATTTGAGGCGAATAGTGGGCTATTCAACGATAATGATCGAACAATCTGGCCAAAATGGGCTTTTCCGCAGTAGGTTCTCTATTCTCGGATAGCCTCCTAGGGGGCTGTCTTCACATTGTTTTTGAACTGTACGACTCTAAAAAATCGTACTCGATAGAATATGAGAAGTCTTATTGGCTCAGTGCGCTGACTTCAGCCAATACCAAGCGTATCGATTTTCAACTATGGAACTATTCGATTCGATAAACCTCTATTTAGTCAATCACCCTGTGATACTGGCTCAATTAGAGTTTGCGTTCAGGATTAAATTCTGGCTATTGTTGGGACTAGCTTTTTATTTTATTTTCCTGCCCTATCGCCAATATCGAAGAGAAACTAAAGATCAATCCACATGTTCCAATTCGCGGGGACGTTTTGTTGCATAAGAAAACTCAATAAATATATAGTTTAACGATGTGTTGCGTGAGTTAGATCTATAAATATCAGAGTAAAAATATTAAGGGGAGACAATGAAAATAAAAAACTATTCGTTGGCTACATTAGTGGGCATGTCCCTAATTGCTTTAGTTGCAGGGTGCAGTTCTGTTCAGAGCTTAAATGATGAAAACCAGGAAAAATTATCTACAGTAAACTCAACAGATGGCAGCTCCATCACTTATGGGGTTCGCGGCCAAGGCGATGTCACTCTCGTTTTTATCCATTGCTGGACATGCAACCATGAATTCTGGAAATCCCAAATTGAATCGTTCTCAAAAAAACACAAAGTAGTGTGGTTAGATTTGGCGGGACATGGCTTATCTAATAGCAATCGGCAAAATTATACAATGCGAGCCTTTGGAGAAGATGTCGCCGCCGTTGTTAATGAAATCGGTGGAAATAATATTATTCTGGTTGGCCACTCTATGGGAGGGCCTGTAGCGATTGAAGCCGCAAATTTACTGGGTGATAAAGTTAAGGGCATAGTTGGTGTTGATACATTCTATATCCCATTTGAGTATCCAAAATCGGAGGCGGAAATTGATGGGTTTGTGAAGCCATTCAAAGATGACTTCAAGGTCAAATCCGAACAAATGGTTCGCTCTATGTTTACGGCGGAGGCTGATCCAGAGTTAATAGAATCGATTGTAAAGCAAATGGCTGTTGCGAACCAAGAGATGGGCATTAGCGCGATGTATGAAATCTTCATATGGAGTGCGAAAAATATTCCTTCCAGTTTAGACCACTACTCGAAACTGCTCCACAATATTAATGGGGCACCAACGGGAAAAGAAACAATTCTACATGAAAGTGTAGTTTTGATTTCTGGGGTAGGTCATTTTGTAGCACAAGTTAAGCCAAATGAATTTAATATGGCGTTAAGAAAAATCATTCGTGAGTATCAAGTTCCCTAAATGAAATACGGGGTATGCACTCGAACCGATCAAAAAACTCATAGCATACCCCTTCCAGTTACAACAGGTATTCAGTTATTTCTAAATGATTTTAATCGATACCCATAAGGGAAAAATCTGGGCCGAAAGCCGTAAGGGCGACGGTGCAGTTTTCCATTTTGTTATTCCTATCCAGCAAATTTAGATTTCCAGGACGCTTCGTAATCTTTCAAGCACATCACCGACAGTAATCAATGCCATAGCCCCGTCTTCGTGAACGCGTTCATGCCAGCTAGCGGTATCGGGTGATTTATTGAGGTACAGATCCACGGCCTCGGGATAACGGTTCACGGTATATTGACCTTGTTGATAAGGGCCAGAAAGTTCAGGACGGGCTACTGCATACAGACCGATAACGGGGGTATCTACGGCAACAGCAATATGAACCGGGCCGGTGTCTGGAGCAATCAACAGATCAACCGTAGTGAGTAAAGCCGCAATTTTTTTATAGGAGGTTTTACCTACGAGATTTAATATTGGCGTTTCGGCGATCTGCTCAATATCTTTTGCCAATTCAATCTCTGCGGGTTGTGGGCCACCGGTGAGGACAAAATCACATCCCCATTGACGATGAGCCTTGTCGATGACGCTGGCGTAGCGATCTGGTAGCCAAGTCCGTTCGGCCTTGCTTGCAACAGGATTTATAGCAATCCAGGGTCTGACAGAAGGCCGTAACGTATTTGCCCATCGGCGATCTACTTCGGGGACATACAACCCCCATTTTACAGTTTGTTTTTGAATTCCCAATTTCCTGGCGAAGCCAAGAAAACCATCAGCAAGATGCTCGTTACGGCTATCAATTTGTTCATTAATAAAAAAACGGTGCAGATCCCTGGCTCGGCTATTATCAAAACCGATTTTTCGATCGGCTTTGATATGCGGATAAATCAGATTGGTTCGGAAACTGGCTTGCATTGCCAACAATACATCGAATTTATGGTGCTGGAATAAAGTGTGAAGACGATAGTAGTCCTTGATCGACCTTGGCTTTTCGATGACCAAAAATTCTACCCCCGATAAGCCTTCCATCAAGGGATAGACGCCTTTTCCAATAATCCAGGTCAAGCGTGTATTGGGCCATTGCTTTTGCAGTGTCCGCACCAAAGGTAACATCAATGTCACGTCGCCCAATGCGGAAAGTCGAAAAAGAGCGATATGGCCTGGCGCATCTAGCATTAAGGC
>JAZGGE010000012.1:0-6145 GCA_036480195.1 Methylococcales bacterium | reverse complement strand
AATACACCCACTCAAAACGGGCATTCTTGAACGAGAAAGGTATAGAATATGATTATATTTTTTCCCATACCAATGGAGTGATTATGAATCAACCGGAAATTAAACACTTTTTCCATCGTTCGACCTGGACTTATTCCTATGTCGTTTCCGATCCGGAAAGCAAACGCTGCGCAATCATCGATCCGGTTATGGATCTCAATTATCGGGCGGGGAGGGTTTGCCCATTCGCAGCGGAAGATATTATTGAATACCTTGAGGAACAAAAATTAGCAGTGGATTGGTTGCTTGAAACCCATGCCCATGCCGATCATGTTAGTTCGAGCGCCTATTTAAGATCCAAATTGGGAGGTAGAATCGGAATCGGTGAGGATATAAAAGAGGTTCAAAAGACCTTTAAAAAGTTCTATAACCTGGAAGGCGATTTTCCAGTCGATGGATCTCAGTTCGACCATCTTTTCAGCGATGGAGAAGAGTTCAAGATTGGCAACCTGACTGCAAGCGTAATCCATACCCCCGGCCATACACCAGCGTGTCTCACTTATGTGATAGGAAATGCTGCTTTTGTTGGTGATACCCTTTTTATGCCGGATTCGGGAACCGCCCGAGCAGATTTCCCTGGGGGGAGTGCTACAACACTTTACGAGTCTATCCAGAAACTCTATTCGCTACCCGATGAGACTACGTTATACATGTGCCATGACTACAAACCAACCGCACCGCCTCCCCGTTGGATGACAACAGTTAAAGATGAAAAGGAAAAAAACATTTACATTCAGGCTGGCGTTACGGAAGAAATGTATGTCGCCGTGCGTAACGGTATAGACTCATCGCTTGAAGCGCCCAACCTGTTGTTGCCTTCGATTCAACTCAATATTCGTGCTGGGGAGTTGCCGCCAGCTGAAAATGATGGGGCGCAATACCTTAAAATTCCGTTGAATAAAATTTAGGCAACTCGCAATAAATAAACCACCGATATTGCGCTGGATTTTTGTTTGTCTTCAAGGTGCAACGCAGGGCGCATAGCGAGCTATGTAACCGACGTTGCAATGCCGCGGACAGACAAAAAGACAAGCAAGATGGGGGGGTATTTGTTGCGAGTTGCCTTAGAACCTGTTCAAGATCTCGATCAAGGGATGCAGCGCAAGGCAAAAGTGGACGAAAAAGCGCAACATACTGGTCGTATATGAGCATTTTGAGACCACTTTTAACGCCGTGATGCGCACTTCAGCGAGATTTTGAACAGGTTCTTAGAAGCCTGATGGTGAGTTAGGTTCCAGTGCAGCACGACGGTGCCGGTGCTTGTTCGATTAATATGGCTGCAGTCGCTGATGCTACGGGTGTGGCGCTGCTCGTCGTGGTCTGCGGTGAAACGACATCAGGGCGAGTCCTCCCTGTTTAATAAACACCTGTTGCATGGCCGGAAAAGCGGTTGGATAGCGGCATCGATTGATCTGCAATTGATTTTCCAGCAAACTGGATATCTCCACTGCTGTTTTCAGCTAGGAGGCTGTAACTGTCCTGACTAATTCCTGATATCGCGGTTCATTGGATGTTGTTTTCATCTGTAAGCGTCGTGCCGACGTTTATGAAAATATAACTGTTTCAGTTCACTGGCATAGTCATTTTTTCTGAAGGAATTCTAAAGTGGTTTCCAGCGGTAAACAGAGAGATATCCCCCTTGGCCAGAACGGTAAACGCTATCGAAATTATTGATCGGGTTGGCGAGCGAGGAAGTGAAAGGTAATAATCGGGCGAGAAGCATTTTTTCACCCTCAGCGGTTGTAATTCGCCATGCTCTAATGCTTCCGATGGGTAGCTGTTGCACCATATAATGACCATTGCCTTTTTCGTTGGCCCAGCGTTTGACCTGTCTAATTAATGTATGAATGTTTCCTTTAGCCTTAAAGAGCCTTGTTTCGAAGGGCAATGCTTTACCTGTCAGCGTCGCGATTTCTGGTAAGCGGGCCAGGTCATCCATGCAGACAAGAAAAAAAATTTCAGGTTTGGGTATCCGGGCTTGAATTTCAGAAAGGGCTTGTTCCGTATTCATTGTCAACCATCTGGCTAGCTCTTTCAGGTCGCTTCCATTCGGTGTGAAGCCACCACTCACGCGTTTCCAGAGTTCGCGCTGATCGGGTCTTGAAAAAGCCTCGACTGTGGGCGACATTTGCCACGAATTTCGACCTGTTAGCCAATCAATTCGTTGTGCATTATCCCACCAGGTGACAAAAAGGGCGTTCGAATCGGTGGATTGTTTAATGGCGTCGACAGCTTGTAACCACAAATCGAAGGGTTTCCTCCTACCTTTTAGGAACTGGGGGTTGGGGTTCGCCGAATCAGGTGGAAAGAAAATAGCGCTTCGATTTGATCCCAGGCTGTCATTGTAATGCGCGACGTGAAGCGTGAAGTGCTCACGGTCGGAATCAGAAATTTCGAAGTGCTCAATCTTCTCGGTCGGATAGAAGCTGGCGACCTTGGGAAAGCCTGGATTACCCGGATAGAGCTCCGTCCGTAATTTTATCTGAAGGTGAGTCGGCGCTGATTTTCTAATAGAAGGTAAGCCGAAAACCAGAACTGCCGCACCACCCAATACCAGGAGGACACCAGCACACGCGCGGAAATAGCGCCGGTATACTGCGCGGTTAGCCATTTAGGGTTTGGATTTGCGGCGTCGAATTAAGGTAATGCCGGCTACCATCAATACTGCGCCAAGGGAATAGCGGATACTATTGTCGGCAAAATTATTCGAGTCAACAACTGTCGCAGTTTTCTTTGCCGGTTTGTCGGTTTTTTCCCGAAGACGCGTATCCTCGTCCATTATCTCGCTGTAACCCCGCATCAGTTCAGACCAGCCTTCGGAATAGGTGAATCCACCTGGATTGACGTGAAACAACCCTTTATAGTGTTTGATAAGGTCGTGTTCCCACATATCGGCATGGAGACGCTCAACCCGTGATGGGTTGTTGCCTTTTGCCCAAAATAGTTGAAAAAATCCTCCTGGGGCATCCTTTTCAGGTGCTGGCGGTGCTGGACGATTGGTGTTTTGTCCCACTAGCAGGCCGTCATCATAGAGTGCCTGAACGACTTTCTTGGCTTCCTGCTCAACCGCGAGCCCTTGAATAGTGCCTTTATCTGCGGTATCGAGGTAGGCTTTCGCAAAACTGGCAGAATGACAAGTCGCACAACTGTTGATCCATGCTTCTTTACGTTCTTCGAACCAAGGGTGATCCAGATTATCGGCAATGGCGGGTGTAGGGTTAAATGCCCATCGAACCTTACGTACCAGGTTGTGGGAAAATTCGCCCTCAAACTCAAAATGACAATATTGGCAGGTCGGTGCAGTATAACCGCCCTTGGTCAGTGCGTCCTTCAAAGGCACTTCAAAATTCCAGAGTTTCTTGCCTTGGGTTTGGTAAATAGTGCCATGTTTGGACAGCATGAAATTTTCAAACTCGTTATGGTCAGCCCCATTGTGACAGGTTGCACACGCTTCTGGTTGCCGCGCTTCAGCGGCTGAAAAAGTGTGTCGTGTGTGGCAACCATCACATTTGTTCTGCTGATAATGGCACATGTCGCAGCCTTGGGCGACTTCCCGTTCAGCCATTGCCGCCCAGACAGCGTTTTCTACATTCGCTTTCCAGTCCATTGCGTGAGACGGGTGTCCCTTGCTCCATTGCTGTTGCGGCCACTCTTGTTCTTTCTCCGCTTCCGCTTCCGCAAATTCTCCTTGATGGCAGGTTCCGCAGGCAACTCGATCAGGCATAACCAATTGTTTGTCGTGCTTGATGGAATCCGCGCCCACGGAGCCATGACAATCAATACAGCTCACTTCTTTTAATTTTTTGCCTTTTTTCAGAATGCCCAGTTCGACAAGATTAGCTTCAATCTTCGCTAATTTGGCCTTTTTGTAGTGACGTACATTGACTGGGTTGAGTTTTCGAATTTTATCGAGATTTGCATGGGTACTTTTCCGCCAGGCATGGTAAGCGCCGGGCGTTAAGCTTTGATGGCATTCTACGCACTGCTCCCGTGTAACCTCCATTTGAGGAACCGATGGTGGTGGCTGATAAAAATCAACGGGGTTCCAGTATTTCTGGATTTCGATGGGATCCCAATGATCCTTGTATTTTCCCTTGCCGGGATGATCTTTGTAGTATTGCTCTTTGAGAGCTCCAAAATCATGTGATGTTGCTGCTTTTGCGTATACATCCGCAATGAGTGAACACTGCAACAGGAAAAAACACAGGCCTCCGCTTATTATTCTTGTATTCATGATTCTTTCCATTCCTAAAGTGCTCATCCAGCAAATCCGACTGTAGCCTTCCTTGGCAATATTCCTTTTCGTGTGTGCTAACAGTTAACTCAAAAAATAGAGCGTCTTCTATCCTGTATTTTACGTTACGTTTACTTTCCGTTTAGTCGATCAGAGGCACAATATATGACAATGCCCCAATAACATCTTTATTGTCCTTGAAATTGGCATGACACATGGCGCATTTTTCCATGACAACCGGTAATTGGGTAGCAATGCGGAGGTATTGTTTTCCGTTATCGGTAATGACTTCTTCGTGGGTCGCAGCGCCACCCAGCAACTTCGTTTTTGCGGTTTCTTCGAACTCGTCCTTTGGCGAATTTTCATCCGGTCGAAATAACACATCGGTAAATCCGATGATTCGCACATCATGCCAGCCGTTTTTCTTCATGGTGGCAAACAGGGCTTTGGCCGCGGTAGCACCTGAGAGACTTGCTGGGTTTTCTACGTAATGTTCTGTAATCAAGACCACAGCAGTTTTATAGAGATCATCGAGCATTTGAACCTGTTTTCGGGTACGGTTAACGGCAGCCTGATCTACGCTGGCTTTTGGTTGTTCGCTGTTGGCGGCGGCTTCCGAGGCACGCACCTGTCCTCCGGCGGTTCCCCGCCATTTTGCTGCGCCAACGTTACCGGCAGTTATCAATGAAGAAACAAGGGCGAGTCCAGTTATGGTGTGGATTAAGTGTTTTTTGTTCATGTCTTTCTCCTTCTCCTTTGCTGAGTCTCTTTACTATCAAGAAACAAATATTTTTCAGGTCACGATAGTATCGATACGAAACTATATAGACTCTAGTCGTAATTCCCATCCCTGTCAATAGGGTGGTAGGGTACATTTTGCCTTTGTGACTAATTACACTGTTTCTGCTAGAGGATTTTAGAAAATGGTCCCATTCCAACGGATCCTGGGCTGAGCCGTCGGCATTCCATTTCAACCTGGGCCAGTTGACACCGAAATTTGCCGTCGGCGCGTTCTTCACAGCGGGTTTCTCCCGGATTTTTGAGTTCATTTAATGTCCACCCATAATCTATGGTTCTACATTCACTGTTTGCGTATTTGCGCACTTTGGCTTTGGCTTTAGCTAGGGCGGTGTCTTTATCTTTTTGCCAGAGGCTCGGTTTCAGATCAGCTACTTTGCTCTGATAGTCGTATTTCGTTCCGGGGGCATTGGGTTGGGGTGAGCATGCGGCCAATACGATGACGGTACAAATATAAATGTACTTTTTCATATTCTTTTCCTATTTCAGAATGAGAATCTTACTTTATAGTTATTAGTTTCGATGCGATACAAAATAGATTATGAACATGTTTTGGTTTTTCCGCAAGCAGAAATGTGGCGAACCGGACGGACGATGCTGGATGACGGAATAATAAAAGTTTCTAAAATCGCGTTTTTTGGTAAAGCTAAGATTGCCTCGCCGTATGACTTTGGTTGATGGCGAAGCCAAGGACATGGGTGAAACTAACTTATACCAACAGCTGGAACGAATTGGTAATCTGCTGCGGATGGAAGTCAGGAAGATAGGCGCCAAAACCGGGTTGCAGCTGGTGCATTTGCAAGCGCTGCTATCTCTCCCAATGAAATCGCTATAGCGACACCCCCGCAGCGGTTACCGACTATCTCGGGGCAACCAAGGGAACGGTTTCTCAAACTTTAAGTATTCTGGAAAAGAAGGGATATATTGAAAAGAGGACGGATGTCAACGATCGAAGAGTGCAGCATTTGGAGTTGACTGAAAGCGCCCACGCGCTGTTGCAAATGTCGTTACCACCAAAGTTTTTTACTAAGGCCGAGAGTAAATTAATGGAGACCGATGCTGGGGGGGCAGTGC
>JAZGGE010000011.1:0-2146 GCA_036480195.1 Methylococcales bacterium | reverse complement strand
TTTGAACCTTATTAAATCTGAGAAAACGGCTAAGGTCGGCGTCAAAACTAAACGGTTGATGGCGGGTTGGGATAATGAGTATTTGCTCAAAATTATTGGTTTAATTTAAACCCGATTGCCCTGCCATGGCTAGAATGAAAATACTCAATGCGGCAGAACAGGAAAGCTTCAATAAGCCGCCTGCATTTAACAGTTTTCAACAAAAACAGCTTTTTGAAGCCACAACTGGTTTGATGGATATTGCACAAAGGTTGCGTAAACCTACCTACCAAATTGGTTTCCTCTTAGCATGTGGATACTTTAAAGCAACAAAACGGTTTTTTATCCCAGATGATTATTATCCTCGCGATGTGGAATATGTCGCCAGAAAACTTGGGGTTGAATCCGTTAAATTTATTCCTAAAGATTATTTACGCGATAGGATTCATCATCACCGCCAACTCATTTTAGATTTTTACGGTTTCCAAAAATTTAACAAGTACTCTGAAAGATTACTTCAACAGGAAGTGTCGGAAATGGCACGTTCACAACTCAAGCCTAAATTGATTTTCTGGCGATGCGTTGATCTGTTAATACAAAACCGTATTCAGGTTCCTGGCTATGATCCTCTTTCCAAAATTGTTCTGACAGGGATTAATCAGAGGAAAAAAGAGCTGACTACTGTTATTGACCAGAAACTTCCCTCTGATGCACGAATATTGCTAGATGGGCTTTTTATTCAAGAAAGCAAAGGGAAACACGCACGTTATAAGCTGACATTATTAAAGAAACTTTCGCAATCCACCCGGCCTACACAGATCAAGGAGCGGGCATCCGATCTGATTTATGTTACCGAGCTTTATGACGGCATTAGTCCTATTTTTCCAGTTCTTAATCTTGGACATGAAGGTATCCGGTATTTTGCAAACTCTGTCATTAAATCTGATATGTTCCAGCTCAATCAGCGTGACAAAGAAGATCGTTACATACATGTCGTCGCTTTTATCGCACATCAATATTATCGCTTGCAGGATAATCTGGTTGATACGTTACTAAGCTCAATCAAATCATTCCAGAATAGCGCACAACGTGACCATAAAGATTGGTGTTATATGGAACACAAGGAACGCAACCAGTCATTCAAATCTATCATTGCCAGCCTTGATGAAAATATTTTTGGGGTTCTGAGTCATATTCGAAAAATCACAAAGGATAATGAAAGTAATGATAGCGACAAGCTCACACGTATTAGCAATTTACTGGAAGGCCATAACGAGAGTATCCCTCAGGCTGAACAACAATGGGATTCCCTGAAACAAAGCGCCGCAAGCGAAGCTGATGAAAACCGTTATTACTCTATTTTAGAAGACCGTTCTATTCGGCTACAAAACCGCGTCAGTCCGGTTATCAAAACCCTTGGATTTCAGGGTGAGGCCAGTGCTTCTGCGTTGCTGGAAGCAATAATGAATTTTAAAGAGAATGACGGTGTGATCGACAAAAATGCACCTCTCAGTTTTCTGGAACCGCAAGAACGTAAGGCTGTTACCTTGGATAATGGATTTCGTCCATCGCCCTATAAAGCACTTTTCTTTATGCATGTTGTCAGTGCCATAAAATCAGGTCAGCTTAATCTTGAACATTCCTATAAATACCGGCTTCTGGATGAGTATTTAATTTCCAAAGAGCGATGGCAGCAGGAAAAAGAAACGTTATTGACCAGAGCTGACCTTCAGCACTTTACTGATCCACAGGCCGTTCTGGATACATTGGATAATGCTCTTTTTCAACAATACCAAACCACAAATCTCAATATTAATGACGGCCTTAATCCTTATTTGAAAATCACCGTTGGCGATGATTTCACTGTCTCTACACCCAAAAAAGAGGATCAGGAAGTTGAGATGATAAGACCCTATTTTCCTGATCATCATTTTGTGCCGTTGCCGGAAATTTTATCAACGATCAACGATCAACGGTTATACTGCTTTCTTGGATGAATTCTAGCACTGGCAACAACGCTACGTCAAGGGTCAGAGTTGTCCAATATAAAATGAGTCTGAACCAGCCACTTATTTCCAACATAAAATGAGCCTGAAATAGCTTTTCTGTTCATAATCTATCTTATGAAAACGATTATGAACATAGATAACTTAACTCAAATAGAACA
>JAZGGE010000010.1:0-3663 GCA_036480195.1 Methylococcales bacterium | reverse complement strand
TATTTTACTGAAATAATAAATTGATAACGACCATGAGCGAACTGTTCCGAAAAGAAGCGGTAGATTTTTTCAAAGAAAAGCATTTGGGTGAAGTCGTCGAGCTCCGTTCGATCACAATCTCTTTCCTGACGGTGATGACGGTTGCAATTGCCGTTGTACTGGTTATTTTCATTTGTTGGGGGCAATACACCAGAAAGGCACATGTGGAGGGTTATCTTGTTCCTAATAAGGGGCTTATAAAAATTTACGCTTCACAAACCGGGATATTAACGGAGCAGTTCGTAGAAGAAGGACAAAAAGTGAAGCAGGGTGATCGTTTGTTCGTTCTTTCAACGGATCATAGTTCATTGGAAAAGACCCAAGCTCAGGCTGCGGTAATCGAGCAAATTAAACAGAGGCGAAATAGTCTGGAAGTCGAGATAAAGAAACAATTGCGTATTGATGAAATGGCGGAACATGGTGTAACGGCACAGTTGGCTACCAAGAAATCAGAACTATCGGAAATAGATCACGAAATTAGATCACAGATTAAACTCGTTGCGAACATGTCTCGCATGGCTAAACGATACAAGGAATTGGTACAGTCCAAATTTGTTGCTGATGTAGAGGTCGATGAAAAGGAGGATGCGTTACTGACTCAGGAGGTTAAACTCTGGAACTTGAAACGGACTCGGTTGAGTTTGCTGGGTACAGTTACCACACTCGAGCTTGATCGAACAAAATTCGGACTCGAGGCTGAAAATTCGCTGGCGGTTATGAGGCGTCAACTGTTTGAGCTTGAACAACAGTTGACCGAATATGAGTCTCGCAGAAATATCGTTATTACCGCTTCAAAGGAGGGGGTTGTCTCTACTATCCGGGTAAAATCAGGTCAAACTGTCACTTCCACACAACCCCTTCTCTCCATTTTGCCCAGCGGCGCAAATCTTGAGGCGGTGTTATTGATTCCCAGTCGGGCAATTGGTTTCATCAAACACGACCAAACCGTTTCGATTCATTACCAGGCATTTCCTCATCAACGTTATGGAAGTCATCGCGGTTACATCGGGAAAATATCGCAAACTTTAATTACCCCGCAGGAATCTACATTGCCCGTCACCTTGGAAGAACCCGTCTATTTGGCCGTAGTTACTCTGGATTCACAGTTGGTGAAGGCTTATGGAAAAGATATAGCATTGCAATCAGGGATGTTATTGGATGCAGATGTTCTGCTTGATCGTCAACGTCTGATTCGGTGGATATTTGATCCAATACTAAGTGTTAAAGGACGGGTATAAGAATGAGCAATGAAGTAACTGGATTAAGGTTTCGCAGTCGGATAGGGCTACCGATGATATTACAGACCGAAGCATCGGAATGTGGATTGACCTGTTTGGCCATGGTTTCAGCTTTTCATGGCTATCAAACTGATCTTGCCAGTTTAAGATCACGGTTTCAGATCTCCTTGAAAGGGGCAACGCTTAACCATTTGCTACAAATTGCGACAAATTTAAATTTCCATTCACGATCTCTTCGGGTTGATTTGTCTGAGTTGGATCAATTATCCCTACCCGCTGTCCTACATTGGGATTTTAATCATTTCGTTGTTTTGAAAAGTGTGACTCGATCTAAAATTGTGGTTCATGATCCGGCCTCTGGCGTCAAGGTACTCGATCTGAAGGAAGTATCCCGGCACTTCACTGGTGTTGCGTTGGAACTGGCACCGACCCAGAAGTTTGAACAAAAAATAGTGCGTAATCGTGTGCGGTTACTACAGTTGATCAATGGCGTACCTGCGATTCGGAGGAATTTCGTTCAGATTCTCTTACTGGCTGTCGTTTTACAGCTATTTTCCATTGTGAGTCCATTTTTTATCCAACTGGTAGTGGATGGAGCTATTTTTTCAGAGGATTATGATCTTCTCACGGTACTTGGAGTCGGGTTTTTACTGCTTGCTTTAATTCAAGTCGCTGTTACGGCAGTGCGTTCGTGGGTACTAATGGTTCTTGGAACAAGTATGAATCTGCATCTCCAGAGCAACCTATTCAGTCATTTATTAAGCCTGCCGTTACCATTTTTTGAGAAGCGGCATCTGGGTGATGTGGTGTCCCGATTTGGGTCGATCGATTCAATTCAAAGAACCCTTACAAGTGGTTTTATTGAGGCTATCGTGGATGGTTTCATGGCTCTGTTAACATTAATAGTAATGTTTGTTTATAGTTGGAAGTTGGGTGTTATTGTTTCATCCGCCGCCTTACTTTATGGTTTGATACGTCTAGTGTTGTACAAGCCCTTACGTCGAGGTACGGAAGAAAAAATTACCCATGAGGCAAACCAGCAATCGAAATTTCTTGAAACGGTACGGGGTATCCAAGGGATTAAACTGTATAACCACGAAACACAACGAAAAAGTGTTTATGCTAATCTCATGGTGCAAAACTTCAATGCCGGTATTCGTGTCCAAAAGTTAGAAATTTTGTATCGTGCAATGAACGGTATGCTTTTTGGAATCGAAAATATTGCCGTCATCTGGGTTGGAGGGATTTTGGTTCTGAACGGCGGTTTTTCGATTGGTATGCTATTCGCCTTTATGGCGTACAAACGACAGTTTATTAGTCGAGTGACAGGGCTAATCGAAAAAGCGGTTGAATTTAGAATGCTATCCCTTCATTTGCAAAGGATAAGCGATATCGCCTTAGCTGAGCCGGAATTCAGAGACGATATTTCTTCGATTGCTATCCAGTCACTGCGTCCAAGAATTGAATTACATAATGTAAGCTTTGCTTATACAGAGTCAGATCCGTTGGTTATTGATCGATTGAGTCTTACCATTGAAGAGGGAGAATCAGTTGCCATCGTAGGATCATCAGGGTGTGGTAAAACAACTTTGATCAAGCTTATGCTTGGGTTGTTGCAACCTAGTGAAGGCGAAATCCTGGTTGGCGGTTCGTCGCTTTCCCGCATTGGTTATCGAAATTACCGGGATATGGTTGGTGCAGTCATGCAAGATGATCAACTATTGTCTGGGTCTATTTCTGATAACATCTCGATGTTTGCTTCTAACCTTAATAAAGAACGGCTCATCAACTGTTCCCAACTCGCTGCGGTGCATGAGGATATCATTGCAATGCCAATGGGCTATAACACACTTATCGGTGATATGGGTACGGTCTTGTCGGGAGGTCAGAAACAAAGGATTCTGCTGGCGCGGGCGTTATACAAGCAGCCAAAAATACTTGTGCTTGACGAGGCCACTAGTCATCTAGATATAGCCAATGAAAGAAAGGTCAATGAAGCTGTAGCCAAGTTGCGTTTAACTCGAGTCATCATCGCCCATCGACCACAAACTATTGCGAGTGTCGATCGCGTTATCACATTGGAATCCGCTGAGGCCTCACAACTTTGCGCATAATCTGGCGTTAGCTAAACTATACCTTTCGCGTTTAAGAATGCCCATTTTAGTGGGTAGAATTTCGTGGAGGGCTAGGCGTAGAAGCGCAAGAATAGTCATCTATTTCAAGCTTCTACAACGACGGCTTTCGCGAAAAGACGCGTGCTAAAAATAGGTATTCTTGAGCGCGGAAGGTATATCTATAGTGGAAGGTCAGAAGTTCCCATCAAGAACTTATCCACAGCATGCGCAGCCTGCCGACCTTCGCGTATTGCCCATACAACCAACGATTG
>JAZGGE010000009.1:0-10227 GCA_036480195.1 Methylococcales bacterium | reverse complement strand
TCGATCTGAACCATGGGGAGATAGGCGAGGTTACGAAAAAATATGATTGGTTTCTTGATCAATTTGGAGTAATCATGGGGCAAACGTCTCGATTTTCCAAAGCCGGTGTAATCAACTTTTGGATTTTCCTGGTTTCGATTGTACTATCCGAGGTGGCAGCGTCCAGCTCGTTGCGATTAGATCCGGCGGAGCACCATTATACTCTTTCGCGTGAGGTTGCAGTTCTTGCCGATAGTAGCGGGAGCTTGACTTTCACTGCGGTTAACGCCCCTAAGTACGATTCCCGCTGGGAAAATCTTAATCAGACGATTTTCAACAAGGGCTTTACATCTGTTGTTTACTGGTTTCGGTTCTCTCTTGCCAATCCAGAGGTATCAGCACGTGAAATGTTGCTCGAAGTGGGGTACCCCCTGCTGGACTCAGTTGACCTCTATTTCGTCGGTCGTAGTTCGAAAAAGAAATTTTTTAAGCACTATCACATAGGCGATAAATTACCTTTTTCTGAGAGACTAATAGAACATCCTAGTTTTGTTTTCCCGTTAACGATAGCCGGGCATTCAAATGCCGATGTTTATTTGCGTGTGCAGACCACGTCCTCGATGCAGGTGCCACTGAGTTTGTGGAGCCCAACCGCATTTTTGAAAAAAAGCCAAGCAGAGATCTTACTCAAAGGTATCCTGGTCGGTTTGATGGCTGTTATGTCGGTTTACAACTTATTTTTATATTTCGCGATTCGAGACAAGAGTTATTTGTATTTCGTGTTGTGTATTGCTAATTATGCGTTAGGTCAAGCTATAACAATGGGCATCGCATTTCCTTATCTTTGGCCTGATAATCCCTGGTGGAATGATAAAAGTCTGGTGGTTGCCAACAATCTGGGTCTAATAGGCATGGCCCTGTTCTCAAAACACTTTCTAAAACTCCCAGATAGAAGCCCAAAGGTCGCCCGGCTATTTAGCTGCTATGCCTTTCTATGTATGGCACTGGCAGTTGGATCTTTAGTTCTTCCTTATTCGGTAGCTATACAGATGACCGTGGTGGGTGTCGTTTTAATCCCCCTATCTGCTTACCTCATGGGTATAAAACTCTGGATAAACGGAATAAGATGCGCCCGTTATTTTTGTATCGCTTTTACTTGCTTTGTGGTTGGGGCGATCATCTTTCTTCTGAATAAATATGGCCTCCTCCCCAGGACAGTCGTAACCGAATACGCTATATATGTGGGTTCATCTTTAGTAGTGTGCTTATTTTCGTTTGCGTTGGCTGACCGGATTAACACTGAGCGTATTGACAAGGAACTGGCACAACACCAGGCAATTGCCAATCTGAGAGAATATCGAAAATTATATGAAAATGCCCTAGAGGGGATATTCCGAATTTCCCTTGATGGCAAGCCTCTGGCCGTCAATCCTTCATTTTTAACGCTAATTGGTGCTACATCCATGGACGACTTTTTCGCGAAAGTTAGAAATTTGGGGGAATACATAGCAGGTAGCAAGATGGAATATCAGCGAATTCTGGCGATACTGGAAAAACGCCAAAAAGTCGTGCGCTATGAGATGAAAAGCAAAAAACTTGATGGTACCTCTATCTGGTGTGAGGTATCGGCCATGGTGGTTGATCCTACCGAGGGAGTAGCGGGTTACATCGATGGTTCTATTATTGATACTACTGAGCGTAAGAAAAACGAGTTACAGTTAAACTACCTCGCCAGCCACGATCCTCTCACAGATTTGATCAATCGCCGTGAATTTGAACGTCGGGTGCAGAATGCATTGAACCATTGTGACAAACATCAAAGTGCCCACGCCTTGCTTTTTTTGGATTTGGATCAGTTCAAGATCGTAAATGATACCTGTGGGCATGAAGCCGGTGATGAACTATTGCGGCAGATCGCAATGATATTTTATCGCCATGTGCGGCAGCGTGATTCTCTGGCAAGACTCGGTGGTGATGAGTTTGCTATACTGCTAGAACAATGCGACCTTGAAAAAGCCAATGAAATTGCCCGGTGCCTGCGTAGTGATGTCAATGATTTCCGGTTTGTATGGGGCCAGCAATCATTTTCCCTTGGAGTGAGCATTGGCCTGGTACCGATGCTCACTGGAAGTGAATCAGTTACGCAACTCTTCAGTCTGGCAGACACTGCGTGTTATGAAGCGAAAGATAGTGGCCGCAACCGCATATTCGTCTACAATGCAGAAGATGGGAATCTGAAAAGACGCCAAAACGAAATGCAATTGGTTTCCACTGTCAGTGACGCGATTGAACGAAATGATTTAGTTCTTTATCGCCAGGCTGTCAGATCAATTAATCCTGGCCAACCAATCGACGAACGTTATGAAATTCTGGTGAGAATGCGGGTGAAAGGCGAACTCCTTCCTCCTGGCGCATTTCTTCCGGCAGCAGAACGTTACAATACAATCACGGTACTTGATCGCTCCGTTATTCAATCATTCTTGGCGTGGTTATCCCAATATCCAGAACATGCTAATCAATTACAAATGGCAAGTATCAATTTGAGCGGACAAAGCCTGGGTGACGCGGACCTATTGCTTTTTATTCAATCTGCGTTTAAATACTACTCGGTCGATCCAGCGAAAATTTGTTTTGAAATCACCGAAAGTGCGGCAATCTCTAATCTTGGCGATACACTCCATTTTATGGACGCCCTATCTCGCAGCGGCGTTAAATTTGCCTTGGATGACTTTGGCAGTGGTTTTTCATCCTATGGATATCTTAAGACACTGCCTGTAGATTACATAAAAATTGATGGTAGCTTTGTCCGTAACATTGTCACTGATCCTATTGACTATGTTATGGTCAAATCTATCGCCGATATTGCTGATGCAATGAAAATAGACTCGATTGCCGAGTTCGTGGAGGATGAGTCAATATATGACAAGCTCAAACCGCTGGGCATTAAATATATCCAGGGTTACTACGTGGGGAAACCTGAACCCCTTCCCGACTTCACAATGGCAACAGACCAGTATACTGCTGTGGGTCTTTAGCGGATCTGCTGTGAACCTTTTTGTTAGTCGTTTTTGATCCTCAGATAACTTCCTAGGGCAGCCTCCAGAACATGCGTTTCAAGAAGAGGTACAATTGAATTTACGTTGAAGAATACTCGATATTAAATGTCAGGAATCGCAAAACAAGCCATTATTTCGGAAGACGAGATTGAAATTACCGCTATTCGAGCCCAAGGAGCGGGAGGACAGAATGTTAACAAAGTTTCCAGTGCCGTTCATATTCGTTTTGATATCACGGCCTCGTCGTTACCGGAGTTTTATAAACAGAGGCTTTTGTCGTTAAACGATAGGCGGATTTCAAAAGACGGAATTATTGTTATCAAGGGGCAGCAGTATCGAAGCCAGGAGAAAAACAGGGAAGATGCACTAAAACGTCTGCAGCAGATTGTTGATAGGGTTCGAGTTACTGGGAAAAAGCGAATCCCAACTAAACCAACTCGTAACGCCCGAAAAAAGCGTCTGGATGAAAAAATCAGAAAAGGAAGACTTAAGGCGTCCAGGGGAAAAGTGGGGACAGATTCAGATTAGTACCCCACCTATTCCAAATTGTAAGCATCATCAATAATTGATCGAAAAATCTAACTCAAAAGGGCTTCTACTCCCTACGGCTTCTATTCTCTGTCAGTCTCTAGCCATAGAACCTATTGAGGGTAAGGGGAAAAGTGGTCGAAAAAGCACAGGATACGGGGCGTATGTAAGCTATTGAGACCACTTTTAACGACGTGATGCGCCCTTCAGCGAGATCTTGAACAGGGTACTTAAACAAAAATCCGGTACTTGGCAAATGATTATTCACCAGGGTGTTTTAGCATCTTCCGCACCTCTCCCTGATGCATTTCCTCTTGGGCGATCATTCGCCGGGAATATTCCTCCAGCATAACATCGTGTCCGTTAACTAGGTCGAGCAATTCACTGTACAAGGATAACGACAACGTTTCGTGTTCCAGAGATTCGCGTAGAATATCTCCGATATCGTGACGGTGTGTTTCCAACAACGGGCCAATTCTCAGGGAAGGATGGCTTTCTAAATGGGTTATTAATTCTCCTGCTTCCTGTGCATGGATTAGGGATTCGTTGGCCTGTCCACGCATCCATGAAACGATTGGGATGCGCCCATAGCCAAAAACCATGAATGAATAATGCGTATAACGCACAACACCAGCCAGTTCTGTTTCCAGAATTTTATCGAGCACTACGACGACAGCCGCGTTATTTTCGATTCCTGTTTCAGTCATAGGAGTTCCCTGTTCGGAAAGACAAGGTAACCACTATAACGACTTTTACAGTTGATGAATAGTAAGAATTTGAACTGCTTGGCAGTATTGATTTCATAATCTGTTGATTAGTCTTGATAGGGGTTATTTAATTTTGGTTTCTTATCCCCATACCTGCGAAGGTAGATCGTTGATTATCTCTTGATTTCAATCATGAGATAATGCCCTATGTTTGGGACTCAATAGCATTCAATATGACCAAAATCAATGAATCAGAATTACTAGAATTACATAACTACAAAGCGGGTGCTGAGAATATAGAGAGTATTCTGTTATCGGCCTGCGCTAATCCTGAGAGTTTGGTTCGCTTTATGGCCCGATACACGACATGGAATGCTTTGTTCGGCTGCGGGGTTGCGACTCTGGCCGGAAAAATAGGACGATGCAGCGGAGTGTTTCGTAGTCCTGATTGTGCAATCAACGCGATATCCGATCGTAGCATTTATGTAGCGTCGTTTTTTTTTGACGCGGCACGTGATGAATTTGACGACCGCGGCACATTACATCGCGATACCCATCGCTGTCTTGCACAATCGACATTGCAGGGCATTATCGACTATTTTGTTAGTAACGGTGTGCTCAGTGATGATGAACGAGCGATCAACTCGCTGGCAGCAGAGCCTCTATGGTTAAAGGCGTTGAGTGAACGGATCGCTATTGGCTATGGCATGGCGTCCAGTGATCATGTCTCAGCTCTGTTTCGCTCAATGGGTTACCATCTCGGTTCAGAATTACTTGCCGACCAGGAATTTTCTGTGATTGATCGAGCACTAGGTAAAATTCAACCGGAACTGACCGAGTATATGAAAAATCATACGGTAGAGATTGCGGGCCAGCAACACAATGCCTATCAATGGATTGCCATTCACTCGGGCTATGGCGGTGGCGCTGAGGCGGATCACTTTAATTGGGCAGTCAAAGGTGTGAATAAGGGATTCGGGTATATTCCAGCAGGTTTACATGAGCCGCTACGTCATCAACTACACTTGGGGTTTTTGGATTTTGTCAGCGATCATAGTGAATTTTTTCTCTCTGTTAATCAAGAATAGATTATTTTGTGGGTGGTTCTATCCAATTTTACGGGCGCGAACATTACGTCTTTTTACTTTGCCATCGGCTAAATAATTGAGTGCTTTCTGTAACGTAGAGCGTTCAACCGCGACATAACTAGAGACGTCAAAAATATCGATTTTTCCAATCTGTGAGCCTGCTAAACCCGCATCGCCTGTTAGTGCACCCAAGAGATCACCGGGTCGAAGTTTATTTTTTCGTCCCGCATCGATCTGGATTGTAACCATAGGTGATTGCAAGGTAAAATCGGAGCGCCGGTTTAATGAATCCAGTGTATCAAAGGTACACGGTTTTTGCTGAAACTCTTCGATGGCTTTAACGCGCGACTGTTCATACTCAGTGAAAAGACTCAGAGCTATCCCTTTTTCTCCGGCCCTTCCCGTACGACCAATTCGATGAACATAGACTTCAGCATCATGCGGTAGCTCAAAATTGATTACTGCCTGCAATGCCTTAATATCCAGGCCGCGCGCGGCTACGTCGGTTGCAACGAGCACTGAACAACTGTGATTGGAGAAACGAACTAATACTTGATCACGTTCACGTTGATCCAAATCGCCGTGTATAGCCAGCGCTTCTATCTGATGTTCCTGTAAAAACCTGGCAACTTCAGTGCATTGTCTTTTGGTATGACAAAAGACCACGGTCGTCTTGGGTTGGTAGTGCTCGAATAACGCTAATAAGGTGTTATTCCGGTCATGTTTTCGGATTCGATAAAAAGTCTGTTCAATTACGCCAGTCTCGTGTTCAGATTCAACGGTGACTGTTGCAGGGTTATTTAAAATAGAGTGGCATAGCTGTTTGATTGTGTCAGGATATGTGGCAGAAAATAAAAGAGTTTGACGTTTTTTAGGTGTCTCGGCAATGATCTCCTTTATGGCATCAACAAAGCCCATATCCAACATTCGATCCGCTTCATCCAAAACCAATACTTTTAACCCGGCTAGCGTCAATGTCTCTCGATTCAGATGGTCTTGAATGCGTCCCGGCGTACCTACAATAATATGTGCCCCATGCTCCAGAGAATCTTTTTGAGGCCGAAACGGTTTGCCGCCACACAACAGGACGAGTTTGATATTGGGGATGTTACGGGCTAATTTGCGTAGCTCTTTCCCAACTTGATCAGCGAGTTCTCGTGTTGGACACAATACCAGGGCCTGGGCACCAAAAAAGCGAGGGTTAATCTGCTGCAACAAACCGATGCCAAAAGTAGCTGTTTTACCACTACCCGTTTTAGCTCGGGCAATCAGGTCTTTACCTTGTAGAACATAAGGCAAACCTTGGGCCTGAATAGGTGTCATAGTTTTATAACCTAGGGACTCCAGATTTTCGATTTGTGCACTGGAAATGGGAAGAGATGAAAAACCGTTGCTAGCCATGGCAGTAGTGCTGTTGTTAAAATCTGTAGATCATATCAGAATGGTATACCTTTCGCGTTCAAGAATGCCTGTTTTGAGTACATAAATTACGTTTAGGGCTGGAGGCTTCTATTCTCGGACAGGCTCCTAGTACTCCTTCGATGTTGTATTGACGGGTAGAGGAAGTTGAGAAGTGGCCAGCTGCTAGGCGTGTGAGCGCAGGACTAGCAGGGCTAATTCAAGCGAGTGCAACAACGCAGATGGCTGCTTATCGGCTGACTATACCCGTCAATACAATGTTGACGGAGTACTAGTCTACTATATAACAACGTTTCTCTTAAAATACGGTTCAATCCACTGACAAAAATATGAATTCCTTAGTATCATTTGTTACACTCAGAGCAGCACTGGTACTTGCTCTGATTCCCTTGACCCTTGCTGCGAAGCCAAAGACACTAAATCACTATAAGCCAGTGATGGGTTGGCTGGAGTCAGTTCGTCTTGATCCTTGGGGGATGAGAGTCCGGGCAAAGCTCGATACTGGCGCAAAGACATCGTCGATCAGTGCGGAAGAGCTGGAAATTTATGAAAAAAAAGGTAAAAAACGCATCCGATTTGTTCTGCCGGTACCCCGTAAAAATAAAAAGACTCGACGAAAACTGGTCGACCTTCCTGTTATACGGGAAGTAACAATTAGACAGCATGGTCGGGCTAATAAGATCAGGCCGGTGGTGAGAATGAGCTTCTGTCTTAATGGGCAACGTTATAAAGCGCAATTTACCCTTACTGATCGGACAGATTTTCACTACCCTGTCTTGTTGGGACGGCGGTTTCTTCAGGATGTCGCACTTGTCGATCCGGCCCAAATATTTCTGACCCGAGCAACATGCCCTAAAGAATCTGCGGATCGAGATTGAGCTGTTAGAACGCTGCCGAAAAATAGCGTTCCCTCATTACAGCCTCCTAGCCCTAAATAAACAAAAATAATTGAAAATCAGAAACCTTCACGTTAAAGTTCTTGCTTTCATTCTGGCGGCAATTGGACTCGCTATCTTTTATTACAAAGTGGCTGCTCTGAACCTGCCTATAGAGCCTGACGCAAATGCTCGGGTCTGGACTGTGCAGGCTCGAATCGGTTTTAAAGGTGGTAAAGGGCCGATAAAAGTCGATTTGGCAATTCCCAATGAAACACCCGGTTTCATAGCCTTAGATGAAGATTTTATCTCCAGTAATTACGGTTTGTCAGTTAAACCCGCAGGTCCCGATCGCCGCGCTAACTGGGCAATTCGCCGGGGGAAGGGCGATCAGGTACTTTATTATCGACTCAGACTGTCCAGTGACTCCTCTATAGTCGAGGAGAAGAAACCCCGAGTGCCGCGCTATCCAGCCGTTCCGGATTATGAAGAGGTGGAGCGCACCGCGATATTGGGTCTGCTAGCGGAAGTGAGACGTAAATCTGCTGATACAGTGACTTTCACAAAGGAACTACTAACGTTGCTTAATACCAAGCAGCCATCCGAGAATATTAAGCTGCTGCAAAGAAACCGTAAAAATGAGTTGAAGTGGGCCAAATTCGTCAAGAATATTCTAGCGGGTGCGCGAATTCCGTCACGGTTGGTTCATATCATGAAGTTGAAGGATGGAATTCGCAAGGCCCATTTACACCCGTGGCTAGAAATATTTGATGGCCGTCAATGGAGGGTTTTTCATCCACGCACAGGAAATCAGGGAATCCCCCAAAATGTACTGATCTGGTATCGTGGCAATAAGTCTTTGTTCACAGTAAAAAATGGCAACAAAGCGACAGTGCGGCTTTCAGTAAAACGGGAAACCGTATCACAGATCGAAGTGGCAGAACGAAAGGCAGAGCAGATCGGTTCCAGTTTAATCGAGTATTCATTGCTTTCCCTGCCGTTACAAACGCAGAATGTTTACCAAACCTTGATTGTTGTACCCCTTGGGGCATTCGTACTCGTGTTGTTGCGCAGTTTTGTCGGCATAAAAACATTTGGTACTTTTATGCCGGTATTGATAGCGTTGGCTTTCTATGAGACCCGATTGTTTTGGGGGATTCTCCTTTTTACACTGTTGACCGCGCTTGGTCTCAGCGTTCGTTTCTATCTTGATAGACTTAAACTTCTGTTGGTACCACGACTCGCTTCGGTTCTTATTGTCGTAATCCTGCTCATGGTAGTTGTCACAATTTTCAGCCATAAATTAGGATTGGAAAGAGGTTTGTCTATTGCTCTTTTTCCCATGGTAATTCTCACAATGGTTATCGAGCGAATGTCATTGGTGTGGGAAGAATCTGGCCCTCGTGAGGCTTTAATTATGGGGTCAGGCAGCCTTGTCGCAGCGGCCCTCAGTTATTTAGTAATGAAACAGGTGTTGCTAAAACATCTGGTGTTTGTTTTCCCTGAACTCTTGCTGGTCGTATTAGCATTGACCCTGCTTATCGGTCGGTACACCGGATATCGGCTGCTGGAGCTTTGGCGTTTCTATGGACTCATAAAAGAGCCCGATAAACCATGATGTTGCCGTGGCAGAAGCTTCGGCGGATGGGAATCGTCGGTATGAATCAACGCAATGCCGACTATATCATGGTACATAACCCTCGACGCTTTTATCCCATGGTCGATGACAAACTACTGACTAAGAAACTTGCCCTACAAGCAGGTATTGCTGTTCCGGATCTCTATGGTGTCATCGAAGTGATTCATGATCTTAAAAGCCTAGGCGCTTTGTTGGAAAATTATCAGGATTTTGTAATCAAGCCTGCTCATGGAAGTGGTGGTCGTGGGATTCTCGTTATGAGCAAAACCAAGCAGGGGCGTTACCGGAAATCTAGTGGCCAGATAATGACAGAAGATGATATTGCTCACTATATTTCCAATATCCTTGGTGGTGAATACAGCCTAGGAGGTGTGCCCGATGTCGCCATGATTGAATATCAAGTCAAATTCAATCTTCTGTTCGAGTCCATCAGTTATCAAGGCGTACCGGATATTCGCGTTATTGTATTTCGCGGTCTACCCGTCATGGCTATGTTGCGACTACCGACCCGGATTTCTGATGGGAAAGCCAATTTGCATCAGGGCGCAGTTGGTGCTGGCATCGATATAGGTACGGGCGTTATTTTATCCGCCGTCTGTCGCGATTCTTTAGTATATGAGCATCCCGATACGGGAAACAGTATTTCCGGACTTAAGATTCCGGATTGGGACACAATTCTGGAACTTGCCGCTGGATGTGCCGACTTGGTCGGTATAGGCTACATGGGGGTAGATGTCGTATTAGACAGAGATCTGGGGCCATTGGTTTTAGAATTAAATGCTCGCCCTGGACTCGCTATTCAGCTCGCTAATCAGGCAGGACTATTGAGTCGTCTGCGTACAGTTGAAGATCTCGATTCTGTTCCTCCATTGCCAGCTGAACGGGCGCAGATGGCAAAACAAAACTTTAGTGTAGAATCTATGGGTGGGCTAGTGG
>JAZGGE010000008.1:0-12182 GCA_036480195.1 Methylococcales bacterium | reverse complement strand
CCATTTTGGCCAGATTTCCCGATCATTTTCGTTAAATAGACCCACTATTCGCCTCAAATGATCGAAAAATCTGACTCAAAATGGATTTCCCTCGCTGCGGCTTCTATTCTCGGACAGGCTCCTAGGCATAGAACTGCAGGAGGATTCATCTCTTTCAAGGTTCTACAACGACGTTCTTTGCGACAAGATGTGCGCTGAAACGGGTGTTCTTGTGCGCGAAAGGTATAGTGATTGCAAATTGATTTTGGACTCCTAGGCGAGTAGGATTTTTTCCGTATTGGTTACCATACTTTCCTGGCTAAACTTATCCAATACCAATTGGCGCCCATTGCTTCCCATTATTTTCATCTGATCCGGATGATTTAACATTTTTTGTAGTGCATCCCGTAATCCCTCCATATCACCTGGTGGTACGATATCACCCGTCTCGCCGGGAAAAACTGCTTCGGATAAACCCCCAATATCGGTGGCGACCACAGGAACCCCCATACACATTGATTCCAGCATGGCCATGGAAAAGGTTTCCACTGCTGTGGATGCCAGAACACACATATTAGACGCAGCCAGAGATGGGCGTACATCCGATACATTGCCAAGAAACCGGATTCGATCACGGACATTAAGTTGATCACTTAATTGTTCTATGTCGTTTCGGCCTGCACCATCACCGAGCAACAAAAGGTAAGGGTTTCCTTTGAGTCCTGCGAAAGCGCGTAATAGAATACGATGACCTTTCTCCGGGGAGAATCTCGCCATGCAACAGAGTACCGAAGCCTCTTTTGGAATGGATAAGGATGCCAACAACTTTTGACCCGGATCTATGAAGAGCTCTGGTTGGTATTGGCTAACATCGACACCATTGTAAACAAAGGTCGAATTCCTGGTGAGGAAAGAATGCTTTTTTATCCAAAATTGCCGCTGATTATCACAGACGAAAATAACTTTATCACAGCGCCGCATTAGCCATTGGTAGATCAATTTCTCTTGGATATCATCCTTTAAAGATCTATTCAATGTGGTATGTACGGCAACCATCAATTTCGGGCTGCTTTTAGCCAGTTTGGTCGCCAGCCAGCCAGCCAGCAGAGAAAACTGTAATGTACAATGTACGACATCAATATTTTCCCGGTCAATGAGGGCAGCCATTTCCCGTGCCGGAGCAATATCGTATTTGAAACGTCGCTGACGATTGTAATATTTGATGGTTTTTTGATCAATCCTCGGCAGCTGATCGGTATTCTCTTCGAAAGTGAAAAGATGCGGCGTAATTATTTTTTGATCTAACGCGGTTATCAGACTAACGAGTTGAATTTGTGCGCCAGCCCTTTTTAGCGACGGAACAACAAATAGGATTTTCTTTTTTTTTAGCATGGCTGGTTCAGATACAATTAGGAATGAGAACTAAATAAGTTGTACATTATCGCGCAGAAATTTTGTTTGTCTTGGTTCGTGTAGCAACAGGCGTATAACAGGCTACGTAACTGTTGCTACACGAGCGAAGACGGACAAAAAAGCAAGTGAGAATGTACAAATTATTTAATTCCCATTCCTTAACTTGGAAGTTCGGAATAAAGAGATTCACACTGCTGGTATACCGGTGCAAGAACCTTGTCCGGAGCCAAGTCGCGGATACCATGAGCAACCTTGTCCGGATTTGACCGGTAATACTCTGCTTTGGCGAGAACAGCGGTAATGCCCGAAGCTAAGTGTTCAGGTGATCTTTCTTGAACAATCTCGCCTGATTCACCAGGTGTTACAACACGTCCTATTTCACCCACTTCAAATCCGACGACGGGGCAACCGCATGCCAGACTTTCGTTAATCGCCATTGACATGCCTTCGTCCCGAGAAGGAAGTACTGAAACATTCGCCGCCCAGAGTAACTCGCGAATCTCTTGGCTACTTTTACGGGTATCGATTTTTATTTTACTATTTAAGTTTAGTTCTGCCACCAAACGTTTCATGTCATCTTCAAGCTTACCTCCACCTACCATTATTAATTGGGTATCGGGAAACTCTTTGAGGATGTTTGGCATAGCCCGGATCAAAAGCAAAGGGTCTTTGACTGTGTCATAACGACCAAAATACAGGATGAGATGGGAATCATCTTTCACGGCTAAGCGGGTCTTTATTTCCGTCTGGGTTCGTTGCCTTTGTTCGGTATCCGGCAGATAGTAGAAAGATTCAGAATCAACCCAGGTGGATATGAGTTGCATATCCTGTTGGCGCTGTGAATAGCGGACGCAGTAGTCTTTGTAACAATCTTGATTAACAAAAAATAGTTTTTCAGTTTGCTCGATTACTGGTTTTTCAATCTTATAATATAAGGCTGAGGGAAAAAATCGCCAATAGCTCTCCGATTGGATGTTCCAGCGGTAGTTAGGGTTTTTATGTAAGAACAGCATGCGGGCGTTGAGATTTCCTTTTGGTAAACCGAAAAAAGGTTCAATCCCATGGTAATGTATGACGAAACGCTTTAGTGCATGACTCTTCGTATATGATCTAATTCCCAGCGCATATTTGAGTCGAAGTGGCAGGAAAGTTTTCTTAAGAGGTTTTCCGGTCACCAGGGGTATGATTCGGCAGTTTTTCCCACCCACGGTATGCGTTGTTTCCACGTGGTTTTCGAGCTTGCGCTCAGTCATGGTGAGGATTGTGAAATTAAAATGCGGCGGCGCGTAGCGAATCAGATCGACGATAAAGCGCCCGATACCCCCGGGTACGGATGGATCTAAAGGATCCCAGTGCCAGCAGATTAGAACCTCTATGGCGTCGGTGTTTTTTTCTGTCATGATTTATCAGATCAAGCTGCGGTTTATTCTAGGAGTCATAATCGAAATGATTTCATGAATGCTCTCTTCTACATCTCTACTGGTATCAATTTCATAGATCGCATTCTGTCCGTTCGATATCGTTTTGTATCGTTCGTTTACTCTTTTAAGCTGCTCTGGGTTATCGTGTTCTTTTCTTGCGATTATTATTGAAAAATCCGTAGTACAGAAAAAAGTGAAATCGGGGCGGGGAATCAAGAAAAAAAGAAGCGATTCCATCCAGGAGGGGAGAGAGTTCCGATACGCCAATATATCGTAGAGATAGCGATCATACACGGAAACAAGACCCAGAAAGCGGCGTATACGACCTTTTACTACATTTAGCGAACGCATGACGATGCTGACCATTTTATTATCGTATTTAGGCCCCACATAGATGACACTTTTACAGCCTAGAAAGCTTAGGCGTTCTTGAACCTGCTTGGAAAGGCTGGATTTACCGCTCCCATCAATTCCTACAAATGCGATATCGAAGCCTCTTCTCTTTATTATCCATCTCGAACGTGATCCAATTCGATCAGCGGTGTGACGAAGAGCCAGCCAGAATAGCATCCCTGGTTTTGAAAGCATGAAGGCTTTTTTCAGACGTAGCCGGGCGTTCTCTTCGAATCCGGCTTCGCGCAACTCTTTTGTTACAGAGGGTTTTAAGCCATAGTCTTTTTTCAGCTTGGCATCAACATATTCCAGATCTTCCACCGAGGCATTTTTCAGTTCGCTCCGATGTTTCTCGGTACCAAGAAGAAGGAATTTTACCGTATGGTAGTAGAGATACGGCTTCTGATCGCTGATCCGTATCCCCTTCAAGCGCGTTGTCGAATTAAGAAGATCTTGTTCTGTATTAAGCGGACAGTTTTTAAATCGTGAGCCGGTAATGATTTGATAAGCAACATGAATCATAAACAGACGATCCTTGTCCAGAATATAAAAAAACTCAGTCTGCCTTTCTACAGTAGTTTTGCGGAGGGAAAAACCGAATTCTGCTGCTTGTTGGCGGAAGGCCTCTTTCTGGGAAAGCGGAATATAGACATCCAGCTCTACTGATTTATTTTGGAAAAGCAGTTCGATATCGTCGAAGCTTTTGATAACGACGTAGTCAAGTCCATCGCTTTCTATTTTTTTGAAAAAATCGGTAATCATTTGTGTTGTCTTTGCTCCATCATATTAATAAGTATGTTAATCCAGGTTTCATCCTTGATCGATCGTTCCAACCATATTTGTAGTCGTTCGAGAAAGTAAAGTGCGCGATAGAATTCAATCAGTCGAGGATTGTCAAGGGCCAAAATTTCACCGAAGAAATCGGAAATAGTATCGATTCGGAAATTAATGGGTTCAAGTTTATGAATATGCTTGAGAAAATTGGACATATTAAAAAAATCGTGGGTAACAGAGAGCTGTCTACTTTCTTCCCAATCGATAATATAAAGCTGTTTTTGTGGATCCAACACCAGATTACCCAGGTTTACGTCGCCATGTGCAAGGCAAAGATATAGCGTGTCAGGTATAGTTAGAGAATTTAATGAAGTAGCAATACGTTGGCGCAAAGGTTCACTGATGTGTTCTGAAGACAAAATGTCATTTTTAAGGTTATTGTAATAGTCAGGGGCATTAACTTCGGTCAGGGACGAGCGATACAGCTTGCAGAGTTCTCCAAAAGTCGTTTTTAGCCCAATTTCCACCAAACCTTTGTCCTTCGCTTGGGTCAGCAGACTTTTCCCGTTAACCAGAGTTTGTTCGAAAAACAATCCGTCTTTCGAGTAACGCCCGAGTTTTGACATCTTGATAAGATCAGCGTATTGCAAACGCCTGTCAATTTCTCTCTTTAACGAATCGCTCGGACCGTCTTTACTCCAATCAAGTATTTTTCTGGTTTCAAGATCAATAAACCGATAACGTATGCCCTTACGCCAGGAGATGAGTTGGAAGTTGATAGCAAAGGGAATTTTTGTTTTTGCGAACGCAGTAAACCAGGAAGGCAAGTAGGTTAGTAGATAAATAAACGCATTCGCTGATCGGCCCAGGATGCTCGCATTTTTCGTTAAAATATAGCCAGCAAGCATCAGGCGGAGTTCTCTTTTCTTGTTATCAAGAACGAGAACCGTTTTTAGCGGAGCGAGAATGAGAACGAGATTACCTTTCAAGTCAACAGCAAGCGTAGGTATTTTGCTCGACTGATAGGTTTCGATCAGATTTATTTCTTGTGGAGTGTTAATACTTTTTATTCCCTTTAAGCGCGTTCATAGGAAGCTTGGTGTTTCTTCCCCAATTGTATGATTCCTAATACTAAATATTCTTTTATGGCGAATATTCTCACCAAAACGCAGTGTTATCCATCCATTCTGCCGCCGATTTTCATTTTAAGTCCCCAATTTGATACCATGCGACCGCTATGATTTCAACCGATAGCACGGCTGTAAAGAGCGAATATATCTCTTGGTATGGGTTGAACTAGTTTCTTTATCGGGTTTTCGCGAGAATCCTTTGAATTTTTAGTTGCTACGACTCATTACAAGTATAGGTGAATTTTATAAGCATGCAAACAGTCGGCATTTGATGTTGCGGAAACCGTTAGGTCATTTTAGTACTAAAAGGTGTAATGACAAGATGTGCAAAAACCTGAACTCTATAGAAATAGTAGCATAACGGCCAGATGGATGTAAGCTTTCAATTGTGATCGATAGTGAGTGAGACCCCTGGTTTTTATAAGTTTTCTAATTGACGTACATTTTCTTTTTAACCCAAGAAATGAAGTGTCGCCCTGTAGGTTGAGAAAGGGCGGTACCTGTTTGGGTCTGAATTTGCAATGAAGAATTTATCCGGTGAATTTTATGGGGTTGTGCCGAACAGGGGAGCTTGAGAACGTTGAATATGATTGATCTCTCAATGGAAGTTCCGAGGAGCTTTAGAATGGTCGGATGATTAGATCGATTGGTGGTGATCCATCCAGTACCGGCTTGAATTAGTCCCGGGCCTGGTGTTCTGTCAAAATATACCTTTCACGTTCAATAATGCCTATTGTGAGTGGGTATATTCTCGTGGAGGGCTAGGTCTAGAAGTTGCGGGAGGAATCATCTCTTTCAAGCTTCTACAACGACATCCCTAACAAAAAGATGTGCGCTTAGAATGGGTATTTTTGAACGCGAGAGGTATAATTTGAAAGGAGTAGCAGTTTTCATCCGAAAACGTACATTCAGAAGGACGTTTCCCGATGAAAACTTTAATGTAAATACTATTAAATTCGACATTCTCTTCATTGAAATCGTCGTGCATAAAGTCCCAAGTCGTTAGGCAAGATGAAGTCATTGTCAAGACTTGATGTCTCAACACCCTGCAGCATGTCGTCAAAATCGGTTGGTTCCCACAAGTCTAATTCTTCTGGCTCAAGGCAACTGTTGGGTTCGTATGATAATAAAGTGTTCATAGTGTTCTCCTATAAGTGACCAATATTTTTAGCGTTCAATATGCTAGATGCATGCTATATGCCAAGTATTGAAAAATTGTGAAAAAAGTGTATGCTGGTTCGACCAGATCAGATTGATTAAAGGATCTCATTGGAAATACGTGGTGCTTGCTTAGGGATGGAGGGTGCGAAATATCGTCAAACTGCGATAAAGCGGAGATACCTCAAGGGTGAAGTGTAGGAGATTTTTTTGATATGTTGTCTGCAAAGCAACAGTTCCGGCCGGGGGCTCGAGCCTACATTTGTTTGTTTCAGTGCGGTGAACCGCAGCTATTAAGACTGACGGGCACACAATCTAAAATATGGGCTAGAAAAGATATGCCTAAAGCGACTGGAAAAGCTATTCGCGATGGGTATATGATAATGACTGCTATTCTATTGCAAGGTTCCAGGGGGTAGAAATTCTGCAAATAAAATCAACATATTACTACAAACTGTAGCCTTGGATTCACTGCGAAACCAATCTCTTATACTCAGCATCCACTCTGAACCCACGGCTTAAAGTATAATTTATGTCCCAATCCGGCAACAATCTAAACCTCAGGTGAATTTTCTAATGAATTTTGATCCCAATTTCCCAGCGTCTATTGACATCCTGCATGTTGGCTTAGCTGCTGCTGTCCTCGTACTGGCGCTTCTATTACTCGTGCTGTTAACCATAATTGTTGCTGGATTAGCCAGGAAACTCAAAGCACCCCCGCTAGAATCGAGGGTTATTTCCAAAAACGAAAAAATTGCCGTGGAAAGTAAGTTACCCCCTGTTGTAGCAACATCGGTTCCGGCACCCTCGACGAGTTTAAAGGAATCCACTCCAGATTCAGCCCTGCAGTTATTGGGGTTGCTACAACAAGAAGCCCGATTTATTGATTTTATAAAAGAAGATGTTGCGTCTTATTCGGATTCAGATATTGGTGCTGCTGCTCGTATCGTCCACGAAGGCTGCTCAAAGGTTATCAACTCATATATTCAATTGGAACCGGTTCGATCTGAAAGTGAAGATAGTCGGGTTACATTGCAAAAGGGGTTTGATCCCGCTCGAGTGCGTTTAACCGGAAATATTGTTGGCAAAGCACCTTTCACTGGGAAATTGGTTCACCGTGGCTGGCAAACAACGAAAGTTTCTTTGCCGAAAATCGCCAAAGGACATAACGTTAACATTATTGCGACAGCCGAGGTGGAGCTGTGAGTGAAGTGCAGAGCGATGAAGGGGGAGGTGTCCAATATTCGATAGGTATCGATTTAGGGACAACTCATTGTGTTCTTTCATATCTGGATCTGGAAAAAAGTGAGGGTAACGAAGTCATCCAGGAGGTTTTCCCCATCCCGCAGCTTATTTCACCCGGTGTTGTTGAAGATAAGATGCAGTTACCGTCTTTTCTTTACCAGGCGCATCCAGATGAACTCCCCGAAAGCGACCTTGCTCTGCCGTGGACAGACGAACCCGATGCCAATGTGGGTGAACTGGCTCGTCATCTTGGCAGCAAAACGCCGATTCGATTGGTTTCCAGCGCCAAAAGCTGGTTATGTCATGTAGGGATAGACTGTCGGTCTCCCATTCTTCCTATCGATGCGCCAAAAGAAGTCGAACGGGTTTCACCTTTGCAGGCAACCATTCATTATTTACAACATCTCTGCGATGCCTGGAATCACCAGCATCCCGATTCTCCTATAGATAAACAGAATCTGACCATTACTGTGCCGGCATCATTTGATCCGGCTGCTCGAGAGTTAACGGTCGAAGCGGCGCGAATGGTGGGAATAGATCAGGCCATTCTCCTTGAAGAACCACAATCTGCTTTGTATAGCTGGATTCAACGAAATTCTGGAAACTGGCGGGAGCAGGTCGGAGTTGGTGATGTAATCCTGGTGATTGATATTGGCGGTGGAACGACGGATCTTTCCCTAATTGCTGTCACCGAACAATACGGTAACCTGGAATTGACCCGGATCGCTGTAGGTGATCACATCTTACTCGGTGGGGATAATATGGATCTGGCATTGGCCTACACGGTTAAAGCCAAGTTGGAAACTGAAGGAAAGCGATTGGAGCCGTGGCAAATTCAGGCATTAACCCATGGTTGCCGGGATGCCAAGGAGGCGTTGTTTAATGACGAATCGCTTAACGAAGCACCTCTGGTAGTGCCCAGCCGGGGAGCGTCTCTGGTCGGGGGAACGATTCGTAGTGAACTGACCCGTGATGAACTGAATCGTATCCTGGTTGAAGGTTTTCTTCCCCAGGTTCAAGTCACTGAGCGTCCAGTTTCCCAAGCACGTACCGGACTTACGACTATATCGTTGCCGTATGCTCAGGATGCTGCAATTACTCGCCATCTTGCATTCTTTCTGAGTCGGCAAGTCAATGCGCTAGAAGAGCTGGAAGGCTTCGATAAGCCGAGTGGTGCTAACTTTCTGCATCCCACCGCAATATTGTTGAATGGTGGCGTTTTCAAGGCAGAAGCGTTGACTAATCGGTTGATTGAAGGACTTAATTCCTGGCTTTCCGCCGATGGAGCAGATCCTGTGCGAATGTTGGAAGGGGCAGATCTTGATCTCTCTGTGGCGCGGGGAGCGGCGTACTATGGTTATGTTAAGGAAGGAGAGGGTGTAAGAATTCGTGGTGGAACTGCCGCTTCATACTATGTCGGCGTAGATAGCGCCATGCCCGCAGTACCCGGAATGCCGCCACCATTACAAGCGCTTTGCATCGCGCCTTTTGGCATGGAGGAAGGAACGGAAGAAGAACTCCCGCCGTATGAATTTGGCTTGGTTGTGGGGGAACCTGTCCGATTTCGATTCTTTGGTTCGACAGTTCGTCGAGAAGATCTGGTGGGTGCCCGATTAGACTATTGGATTCCCGAAGAATTGGACGAATTAGATGAAATTGAGTTGACCCTACCGGTTGAAGGACGTGAACCCGGCGATGTTGTTCCGGTGCAACTGGCTGCTGTCGTAACCGAAGTTGGTACGTTACGGCTGGAAGCGGTAGGTCGAGATTCTGGTGAACGTTGGAAGATCGAGTTTGACGTGAGGGCCGGTGACGAAAAGAGTGATGATCAGGGAGGGGATCTTCAGAATGGTCAAGAAGTTACCGAGACTGGGTTGCCTGGTAATGAAACGATAGACAGTGATATGTCTGAGGAGCTAGAAACCGCACAAAATGAAGAGATTGAAACGGAAGAAACAATAGAAGAAGAATCAGTAGAGCTGGATGCTCCAAAACGGCGTTGGCCTTTTAAAAAATAATCCAACGGGTTGAAGGCACCAAAAAAAAACCAAGTACCACGCTTTCTCGTCGGTATTGATTTAGGTACGACTCATACGGTCGTAGCCTATTGCGACACAGAAGATAAAGCGGGCGAAGAGATCAAGCTTTTCCCCATAGAACAGCTGGTTGCTCCCGGGGAACTCAATGCCTGTTCGCTTCTTCCTTCAGTGCGCTACCATCCGGCGCCGGGAGAACTTGCCAAAGAAGATATCCAGCTGCCATGGCCAACGTCTGAGTTCGAGGATGTACCAGAGGTGGTGCTTGGCGAACTCGCCAGATCATTGGGAGCAAAAGCACAAGGCCGGTTAGTGACCAGTGCTAAAAGCTGGCTATCGCATGGTGATGTAGATCGTACCGCAGCTATCTTACCTTGGGCAACCGATACTGATGCGATAAAAGTCTCTCCGGTCACTGCTAGCGCAAGTTATCTTGCTCATGTTCGGTCGGCGTGGAACAAGTCTTTTAGTGAGTATCCGCTCGAAAAACAGGAGTTGGTGATCACTATACCGGCTTCTTTTGATGAAGTGGCTCGATCGTTGACGATAGAAGCGGCTAAGTTGGCGGGTCTGCCGAATATCCGCTTGCTTGAAGAGCCACAAGCAGTTTGCTACGACTGGCTGAATCAAAATCGTAGCCAAATTAGTACAGCCTTGGGAGATATCCAACTTATTTTAGTTTGTGATATCGGTGGTGGCACCACCGATTTAACTTTGATAAAAGTAACGCCTGGAGAAAAAGAACCAAAATTGACACGGGTCGGTGTCGGTAACCACTTGATGTTGGGGGGCGACAATATCGACCTTACCCTGGCCCATCACGCAGAAAAGCGCATTGTCGGTGAAAATGCCCGGCTTAGCGGGGCGGAGTTGTTCCAACTTATCGAACAGTGCCGAATCGCCAAAGAAGCATTGCTGGCGGATGATGCTCCAGAAATATTTAGAGTCACCTTGTTAGGCTCCGGTTCGCGTTTGATTGGTGGAGCGAGATCAACGGAGTTTAGTCGCCAGGAAATCAACAGTATCGTCTTGGAAGGATTTTTTCCAGAGAGTAAACGGAATGAATTTCCGTCCGGGAAACGTAGTGGGGTGGTTGAGTTTGGATTGCCCTATGCCTCTGAGCCGGCTATCAGCAAACATATTGCGGCATTTCTCCGGGATCATCAGTCCGCTTGTGAAGAAGCGTTATCGGGTAACGGGCAACCTGCGATTCCCGATGCGTTGCTACTCAATGGCGGAATGTTCCGGAGCCAGACAATTACCAAACGGCTTTTTAACCTGCTTTCGGAGTGGCGAGGCAGTAATGTTACATCACTCGATAATCATCAACCCGATCTGGCTGTTGCCTACGGTGCAGTCGCCTACTCGAAAGCGCGGCTTGGGGAGCAGATCAAAATCGCCGGTGGTTCTGCCCGTAGTTATTTCTTATCTCTGGAACACAATGATAAAGAGAATCACCAAGGCGTTTGCTTATTGCCAAGAGGCAGTGACGAAGGGGAAGAAATTGTTCTGACCGACCGGCAATTTTCCTTGCGTCTCGGTCAGCCGGTTCGCTTTAACCTGGTTTCTTCTACCGGTGATACGCCTTATCAATCGGGGCAACTTGTTCCCATTAATAGCCAAAACTTTCTTTCATTACCCCCTTTGGATGTTGCTTTCGATGGCGAAAACATGGGGGAAGGGCAGGAAACGACTGTTCAATTAGCCGCATCACTGACTGAAATAGGAACATTACAAATACAATGTGTTTCGGTCAAAAATCAGGATAAACGATGGAATGTCGAGTTTCAGCTCAGGGGTCGAACGACTAGAACTCTGACAAATCCACAAGACAGTTCTTTACCCGATAGTCTTGAAAATGCTTTGATGCATATTCAGCTAATCTTCGGAAAAAAATCCAAAGAAGTGACGCCCAAGGCTGTCAAAGCCATCCGTATTAATCTTGAGAAGATTCTAGGACCGCGTAAAGACTGGAATACCCTGCTATTACGTGAACTTTCTGGTGTTCTTCTCGATGCGATAAAGTATCGCAGGCGAACAGCTAACCATGAGCGTGGCTGGCTTAGTTTGACAGGTTTCTGTTTACGCCCTGGATTTGGCAATCCCCTGGACGATTGGCGCATCGAGCAATTGTGGAGTATATATAATCAGAATATCCAGTTTGTCAACGAATCCCAGAATTGGTCTGAATGGTGGACCCTGTGGCGTAGAGTAGCCGGAGGGTTGGATGAAAGCGCCCAGAAGATAATTTTTAACGATATTAAGAACTTCGTTAATCCAGTAGAAGCAAGAAAGGGAAAAATCGCAAACTTAGTCAGCAAAAGAGGATATGACGATATTATTCGATTAGCAGCAGTTCTGGAAAGACTACCTGTCGAAAATAAAATTAGCCTGGGCAACTGGTTGTTAATCCGACTATCAAAAGCCAGTGAACCGAAACAAACTTGGTGGGCTGTAGGTCGCGTTGGCGCGCGCATTCCTTTTCATGGCAGCAATCATAATGTTGTACCACGCGCCATAGTCGTAGATTGGCTTGAAACCATGCTGGATTATGATTGGAAGAAGACAATTGAAATTGGATTTGCCGCAGCCATTCTCGCCAGAAAAAGCAATGATCGAGATCGGGATATTGA
>JAZGGE010000007.1:0-3064 GCA_036480195.1 Methylococcales bacterium | reverse complement strand
CTTTAGTCGACCCCAAGACCAATGAGACCGTGCCTAAGCCCGGCTATAACCCGGGCCGTTTTTTCGGTATTGATTGTAATGACCTCGATCCTGAATGGTACCACCAGGATGGTTTTATCTGTGGTGGTGATTGGGAGAATCCGGGCTCGCTGCAAAGCAAACATCTAGCCGGCGATTGTATTGATCTTGCAACGAATCGGCAAAACGTCAAGGACTACATCATAAATGCCGTCAATCGATATCTAGATATGGGCGTTGATGCGCTGCGTATCGATACTGTTAAGCATGTCGAGCGAGACAATATATTGGAATACATCAATGCCTGGAAAGCGCATAAACCAGGATTATTTGTGTTTGGCGAGAACCTGGTAAAAGGTTATGGCTGGGGCGATTTGGGAGGTGGCGATAATGGGCCGTCACAAATCCGCCCCTGGTGGTATACACGCTTGGGGAACGATCCTCGTGATCCAAATTCCGGTGGTGATTCTGGTTTTCCGCAACTTGATTTTGGCTTGTTTTCGACCTTTCGGGATACGGTCAGTAAAGGAACCTATGCCGGAACAGCACAAGTTTTTAGCATGGACTGGATATACGGTAATGTTACCGAGATGGTGACTTTTCTACAAAATCACGATGTTGGCCCGGATAACGATTTTAAATATCGGTTCAAAGGCGAGCAATGGATGGCTGCCGCAGCGTACAATTTAATTTGGACGGCTCGTGGAATACCGTGTCTATATTTCGGCGAAGAAATTGAATTTATGAAAGGCGCACCACAAGATGTGGAAGGGGAAAACGATACGCTGGATCAAACCGGTCGAGCCTATTTCGGTGATCACCTAACTGATGATCGTATAAGCGAGACACAACAACATCCTTTGTATAGCCATATTCAGCGACTAAATAAAATTCGCCAAGCGATTCCGGCTTTGCAAAAAGCTTCGATGGATCGAGTGTCGGAATGGGGTAGTGGAATGAGCTTTGTCCGTGATTACTCTGACGGCGAAAGTTATGCGGTGGTAGGTTTAGCCATTGGTGGTGATCAACAAGTTCATGTAGAAGGCGTCCGTGCGGGGCTATACCGTGATGCTGTCACTGGACATGAAGTTCATGCCGATAATGGCAATCTATCGTTTCATGTTAAAGCAAATTCAGCTGGCATTTATGTGCTTGATGGGCCGGGAAAGATAGGCGGCGATGGGGTTTATTTGTGTTAGGAGAGGTTGTCCAGGTATAGATGTCGAGGGTCTCCCCCTATGTCCGGCTAGTTGTCGCTTTTTCTTTCTCCCCCATGGGGGAGATTATTTGTGGAGAAGCGAAATGATGAAATCAAGTTATACGAAAGCGTTCAAAGAACAAGCCGTCGAAAAAGTATTGCAACGCGGTCACAAAACCATACAAACTATTGCGGACGAATTAAACGTTAGTCATTACACCTTGAAAAATTGGCTCAAAACCTATCGACGAGAACCCCTGTCAAAAATCACAATGAACAAACGCCCAGAAGACCGGAGTACAAAAGAACGCTTTCCAACTGTAAATGGAGAGCAGCGTCCTTGAAGACGCAGCCCTAAACGCATTCTGTCGCCAGAAAGAGCTCTATACCCATCACTTGGACGCCTGGAAAAAAGCCTTTCTTTTGCCTCAGCAACCCGGCATTAAAATAGCTTCAGAGCGGGTCTTGCGTGATCAAGTCAAACAGCTGGAAAAAGGGCCCAACCGCCAAGTCCCGGTGCGTCAGTGGGTTTTATCGTTTCCCAAACGGCTGCGGTATTTTCTTGCCCGAGATGCTGATCTGCTCAATCGCGTCTGCCCGTGCACCACCGGTGGAATCGGATACGGATTTTGATCAAACTCCACTTCAGGAATCGGGATAAGCTGAACCGATACCAGAATTTGAGTATGATCAAACCGTCAATGGGTGACTCTACAGGATTCAATTTTTAGGTGCTGTTCCAAAGGCTGATGGAACCGGCATAGGGAACCCTATTGTCTTTCGTACTCAAAACCCACATTCATCGCTATCTTATTGCATCGAGAGTGCAGCAATAAGCATTTTATTGTCTGTCACGAACCCGATATCCTTTTCCCAGCTAGATTTTTATCTATTTTAACCATGAAATTCTTCCCATAAGATAAGGAAAGGGCGTTAAAATCCCTATCCATCGTGTAACACTATTATACTGCTTATGAAAAACGTAACTATCACATTAGAAGATGATGTCGCTCAATGGGCTCGAATATGCGCAGCTAAGAAAAATACAAGTGTTTCGAAGCTATTGGGTAATGCTTTAAAAATACAAATGGCTCAGGAAGAAGGATATGATCTTGCTATGCAACAGTATTTATCAACGCCTGCTATATCTTTAAAAGCGAGTACTGACGGCTACCCTGATAGAGACTCACTCCATGAGCGCTAAGGTATTTGTTGACACCAATATACTGATATATGCAAGAGACTCATCAGAAAAAGAAAAGCAAATCACTGCCAACCAATGGATGGCATATTTATGGAAAACTCGTTTAGGTCGACTCAGTTACCAATCCTGCAATGAATACTACGTAGTAACTACACAACGGCTTAAGCCCGGGTTGCCTAAAAAAGAATCTCGCGATGACATAAATGCATTTGAAGCATGGAATCCCCTTTCTATTAACCGCACAGTCATCGAAAATGCTTGGAGAATTCAAGATAAATACCAATTCTCATGGTGGGATTCTCTAATATTATCTGCCGCTCAAATACAAGATTGTAAATATATTTTGAGTGAGGATTTACAGCATGAACAAGCAATTGATGAAGTCATAATAATCAATCCATTTTTATCTGACTTGTCTCGAATATTGAGTTAGGAAATCGTAACCGTTCAGACCCCTAAACCACATATATTATAGTAAGTTACAGACGGCTAAAATGGCATCATAGATACCGATTTAGTAACTTCTCATTATTAACAGGCAGCGGCCTGAAGTATCTCAGCCATTGGAGGAATCATGTTGCTCCCAGAAGTGCGATCAATCAAATAATTCCAGAATGAAATACCCTGCTTGCGACAGGTTTTTT
>JAZGGE010000006.1:0-3727 GCA_036480195.1 Methylococcales bacterium | reverse complement strand
TTGTTTTATAACCAGGTCTACGTCATTTCCCAACAACTTGAGTACCGGCAGGGTAAACGAACTGCCCTTGATTTCGATTATCGTAGGCTGGCGGGATTGTTCTCTGGATTTGGAAGACATTCAGGGTCGTTCGGAGAGAAACCAGTATTGAAAATGACGGAGGAATTCTAGCATTTTTATGGCAAAAGAAAAATATTCTTATTCGGCGATGGAGTGGTTTTCTTGCAAAATTTGCGTTCATGCATTAGTTTAACTGTTTTACCAGTTTCGGCTAGGGGTGTTCGGATTTGTTATCTGGACTGAGAAAAACCCTTTGAACCTGATACCGGTTTGTACCGGCGTAGGAAAGCCAATGATCCCTGCGCCCTCGCTTTTCATCCATTGTGCTATGAGGGGAAAAAGATGAGCGCTGTCCCAAAAGAGTTTTTAAAATCAACATCCGCTGAAACCAAGGCGGTCATAGAACCGTTCCCGGCATCGGAAAAAGTATATATGGAAGGGAGCCGGCCTGATATTCGGGTGCCCATTCGTAAAATAACCCTTTCCGATACGCCCACCACTGAAGGGTTGGAGAAAAACCCGCCGGTGTATGTGTATGATACTTCCGGACCTTATACAGACAGCTCGATTGACGTTAGTTTGAGCGAAGGGTTGTCACCGTTACGTGGGGCCTGGATCAACGAACGAGACGATACCGAACAGTTGGAAGGACCGTCGTCGGAATATGGCCAGCATCGGCTCGTCGATCTCGAAACAGCCCATTTGCGCTTCGAGCATATTCGAAGTCCGCGACGTGCAATAAATGGTGCTAATGTCACCCAGATGCACTACGCGAAGCAGGGCATTATTACCCCGGAAATGGAATTTGTCGCAATTCGTGAGAATCAAAACCTGGAACAAATGAAGGAATGGAATAAGGCCCAGCATCCGGGTAATTCCTTTGGCGCCTCAATTCCTGATCAAATTACAGTGGAATTTGTTCGTGACGAAATCGCCAAAGGTCGCGCAATAATACCGGCCAATATCAATCATCCGGAACTTGAGCCGATGATTATTGGGCGTAATTTTCTGGTCAAAATCAATGGCAATTTGGGTAACTCTGCGGTTACATCTTCTATAGATGAAGAAGTGGAAAAGATGCTTTGGGGCATTCGCTGGGGTAGTGATACCATCATGGATTTATCCACTGGAAAAAATATTCATGAAACCCGCGAGTGGATGTTGCGTAATGCTCCAGTCCCCATTGGTACGGTTCCCATTTATCAGGCCCTGGAGAAAGTCAACGGCAAAGCCGAGGAGCTTACCTGGGATATTTTCCGCGACACCCTTATTGAACAAGCGGAGCAAGGCGTCGATTATTTTACGATTCATGCGGGTGTTCGTCTCGCCTATGTTCCACTGGCAGCAACTCGTTTGACGGGCATCGTTTCCCGGGGTGGATCCATTATGGCTAAATGGTGTTTATCCCACCATAAGGAGAGTTTTCTTTATACCCATTTCGAAGATATTTGCGAAATTATGAAGGCCTATGATGTTTCATTCTCATTAGGAGATGGATTGCGACCCGGTTCGATTGCCGATGCCAATGACCGAGCCCAATTTGCTGAGCTCGAGACCTTGGGGGAACTAACCAAAGTTGCTTGGGATCATGACGTTCAGGTCATGATAGAAGGCCCTGGCCATGTTCCTCTGCAAATGATAAAAGAGAACATGGATAAGGAACTGGTAGATTGTTTCGAGGCACCTTTTTATACGCTTGGTCCGTTAGTTACCGATATAGCCCCAGGGTATGACCACATAACCTCGGCAATAGGCGCTGCTAACATTGGCTGGTATGGTTGTGCAATGCTTTGTTATGTAACGCCAAAGGAACATTTAGGATTACCGAATAAGCAGGATGTCCGGGAAGGGGTCGTTACGTATAAAATTGCCGCGCATGCTGCTGACTTGGCTAAAGGTCATCCCGGTGCGCAAGCGCGGGACAACGCCATGTCAAAAGCGCGTTTTGAATTTCGCTGGGAAGACCAATTCAATCTTGGGCTGGATCCTGAGAAGGCTCGCGAATTTCACGATGAAACTTTACCAAAAGATTCTGCAAAAGCCGCCCATTTCTGCTCCATGTGTGGTCCGAGTTTTTGTTCTATGAAGATCAGCCAGGATGTTCGGGATTACGCGAAAGAGAAGGGGCTTGATGTGAAGCAAGCAATTGATGTTGGGATGGAAGAAAAATCAAAGCAGTTTCTTGAAGAAGGCGCTACGGTCTATCATAACGTCTAAGTGTGCTTGACGGGCAGGGGGGTTCAGGGTTCACAGTAAATAGCTGTCGTTGATTCGCGGGGTGTTAGGTTAGCAAGCCGAGCCTAGGAGGCTGTCCGAGAATAGAGAACCTCCTGCGGAAAAGCCCATTTTGGCCAGATTGTCCGATTATTTTCGTTAAATAGCCCACTATTCGCCTCAAATGATCGAAATATCTGACTCAAAATGGGTTTCCCTCGCTACGGTTTCTATTCTCGGACAGCCTCCTAGGTTATCTGATCCAATTCCCGGATTTTCCACCTGCCTTTTCAAGTAATCGTACCGAGTTGATAGTCATACCCCGGTCAATCGCCTTGCACATATCGTAGATCGTGAGAAGGGACACCTGGACGGCATTCAATGCCTCCATCTCAACGCCGGTTTTACCTTCGGTTTTAACGGTTGCCCGGCAGTAAACGGTCTGTTTTTCCGATTGTGGTTCAAGGATAATATCGACATGACTGAGAGGTAACGGGTGGCAAAGCGGGATCAGGTCAGAAGTTTTCTTGCTTGCCATAATGCCGGCAATTCGGGCGACACCCAATACATCACCTTTATTGTGTCCGCCGGCGGTAATCATAGAAAGGGTTTCCCGTTTCATCTCGATAAGCCCTTCGGCGATTGCGGTACGCGACGTGGAATGTTTGTCACCCACATCAACCATGTGGGCGTCTCCTGTTTTGTTAAAGTGGGTAAGCATATCTAATCTTGGTATGGAATCAACTGTCATCATGAGTATATCATTCGCTTAGATCATGTCTATTCGAGTTAAATTTTTTGCGAGTCTGCGTGAGCAAGTAGGGCAGTCAGAACAAGAGATTATGTCCAAAGGTGTGGGAACGGTCTCTGAGGTATGGGCGCAGCTCGGTGAAGGGGAGTTGCCTGCTGACATTCTGTGCGCGATTAATATGGACTATGCCGAACATGATTCGTCTGTAAAAGATGGGGACGAAGTCGCATTCTTTCCACCGGTTACAGGTGGGTAGACCAATGAAAATTCAATTACATCCAGAACCCTTTAATCCCTGGCAGGAATTGGAGAATCATCAGCGGCAACAATTGAGAAATCAACAAGGCGAATTTGGTGCGACGGCAAGCTTTGTAGGAACCATGCGGGATTTTAATGAAGGCGATCAAGTGTCAGCAATGACGCTTGAGTATTATCCTGGTATGACAGAAAAACAACTCGAAAAAATTGCAGAGACTGCTTATCAGCGTTGGGAGCTTATTGAAGTCTTTATTCAGCACCGAGTTGGTGAGATAAAACCGGGGCAGCCTATTGTATTGGTTGCGGTTTGGTCGAGCCATCGTGGGAACGCTTTTGACGCTTGCCGGTTTATTATGGAAGAGCTCAAACATCGGGCGCCGTTTTGGAAAAAAGAAGATTTAGATGGACAAAGCCGATGGGTCGAAAGCAATACGGATGGCTATA
>JAZGGE010000005.1:0-3694 GCA_036480195.1 Methylococcales bacterium | reverse complement strand
GGTACTGTTCAATAGATTTGTTTAGATGTTCAGCATTCGCAGGGGATCTTAATAAATACACGGTTTCCATTAAACTATTGTAATATTCTAATGACATCACTACGGCATCTTCACTATCACGTCTAGTTATTACGGTACAATCTGCATCATTAACCACTTGGTCTAAAACACCTTTAAGCCCATTTCTAGCTTCTGTAAATGAAACGATTCGCATTTTCTACCTCACTTGTTCAGGTTATTGGACAAGTATAATCTTAAAGGCTCAATTGTACAACATATGGAACATATTGACTTTTAGGCTAACATATAAAGAAAAGATGGGGCCGATCCTCGCATCGTTGCATCGCTCTGCGACCCATTTCACAGTAAGAAAATGCCGATTACCGGACACCTCTCTACTGCGAGACAAGTCTGACCTCACTTAATAGTGCTAGTTGTACGGCCTAAAGTGCCCAAGAAAAATACAGTGGTGATATTTGAAGCATTACTTGCAGGAAACATAATCACTATTGGTACCGATATTCCGATTATAAAAATTGGAACAATCGCTGAGTGCATCCTTGTGCTGTTCATAAGTACAAGAGCACAATTAATTCGACAGTTTTGCGCAGAATATTTTTTCATCTTCAAGGCGCAGAAACAGGCGCATAGTGTACTATGTAACTGTTTTTGCAACACGGAAGATGAGAAAAAAGACAAGCAAAGTGTTACATTAATTATGCGGAGGTACTTATACACAACCATCAAGAAAGCAGACGATGCGCTTCCTCAACTTCTTCTGCAACACCTTCAATTTCCAAAACTTCAATTTCTGCGGCCAGCCCCAGTTTGCCAAAAGCAGGAATAGTATTCCAATCAGCTTGATCCACTTTAGACGCAGTGGCCGCCATGTTTTCCAGATACGCGACTTGAACCACATCAACGTAGTCCGCATCACTTCCTTCATCGCGGCTAAAGTCGTTGTAGTTCAATACTACTTTGATCAAAGAATCCGGGAATTCCCAGGATTTTAGAATAGTACCCCCAATTTTCGTATGGGTATTATTTAGCAAAGTCTCGAACGCTGCTTTGTCTTCTAACAACGATGAATGGTCTTCCGCGACCGTTAGAACGGGAAGCTTGCCTATTTGATGGATTAACCCCGCTAACATTGCTTGATCAGCATCAAGGTGACTACAACGGCTAGCAAACGCTCTCGCCATGGCGGCTACATTGATACCGTCTTCCCATGTCTTACGGAAGTACTGTTCCAGAAGGGGTGACTGGGGGTTAAAGATCTGCTGCATAACCAAGCTCGTAACCAAGGTCCGAACAGTGTTATTTCCCAGCCGGGGTATAGCCATCTGAAGTTTTTCGATTTCCACTCGTCCCCGGTAAAGAGGACTATTGGCAACCTGAATCAATCGGGCGGAAAGAGCGGCATCAGAACCAATAATTTCAGCAAGCTGAACTGCTGATGCTTCACCGTTATTGACCGCGTCCCGGACTTTGAGCGCAACTTCAGGCAGGGTGGGAAGAACCACACGATTGGCTTCAATTTCAGCGTTGAGGAAGGCGAGAAATTCGGCTTCGTTCGAAAATTTCATACTCAGTTGACCCCTGTTGATTTTCAATTGATACGTTTAACCTGAATCCCTGAATCCGTCCTGGAATCACAGATTCAAGTTTAATCTAAAGTATAGGGCAAATTGAGCAAATTAATGGATTCACCGGAAGCCAAATGGAGATTTGGGAGATTTTCTTGAAACTCACCTGTTTTAAGTACTGCCTGTAGATAGCTACTGTGGGTTGTTGAAACTGTAGATAGGACAACTCCCACGGATACATCCTCATCAACTGAAACGATTTTAACACTACTATCAAGTTTGGTTTTACCACTGCACTCAGCCAAAAACATCCGTCTTTTAGGCTTACCCAGGTAATGAGTACGAGCGATAACCTCCTGACCGGTGTAACATCCCTTTTCAAAACTGACGCCGCCGGTAAGATCCATGTTGAGCATTTGCGGTGTAAACTCTCCGCTGAAAGACGATGTAATCTGAACGATTCCATTATTCATTTCCCATAAAGGCCAATAGCTCGGTTCACCTTGCTTAAAAGAATATTGGTCACAAAGAATATCCCACATCGCCTTAGCCTGATCGAGGTTAGCCATCATGAGAAAACGATCAGGTTGACCTTCAAGGTAAAGAACAGTTGTTTTAATGTTATGGCTAGCCCTGCCTGCACTGTCAGGCGCTAGCAAACCCATCTCAGCAAATACCTCTGGTACTTGATGGCCACTCACTCCCAGTAGCACCCAATCAACAACCGGTTGCAAAATGACATCAGAACGAAGCACATACATCTGCAATCGTTTTTGGATTTTATCCACAAGATCAGCAGCAATAACCAACCAATAGTTATCATCCCGCCTGGAAACCCAAAAAGTTGCAAGCACTCGCCCTTTGGGGTCACAAAAGGCACCGAGACTAAAAGATGTTTCGTCGATTTTACTTATATCACAAGTGGATTGGCCTTGAAGGAAGGTTTCAGCGTCTTTTCCGGAAACAGAAAGTATCTCAAACCCAAATATAGGGCAGATCGTATTTTCTCCACCATCGCCGACTATAGGTAATATAAGATCAATTGACGTAGAGAAACCAATGACATCGGGCCGATCAGAAAGAAACAATTCCCACTCTTTATTCATAGTATTAGCACTGGTATTATTCAGAATAGAAAGTGAGTGTAACGGTCTGACTGTAAGTTACAACCCTTTTCCTTTTGGGGAATAGACAAAGCACACTAAGGAATGGAAATTTAATAAGTTGTACATTATCGCGCAGTTTTTTGTTTCAGTTCAAGGCAGGAAAAGAGACGCATAGCCAGCTATATAACTCTTTTCCTAACGCCGAAATGGGGCAAAAAGACAAGTCAGTTTCGGAAATTATTTAATGGAGGTTCCTAATCTTTGAATAGATACGCTTCGCCCTTACGGATTTGTCTTAAATCTTCTCGCATGATGCTTTGCGCTATCACGATAATACATCTATTAGCATTAGTAGCGGGATTGGATAATGGACTAGCCTTGCCAGTTAAGGCTGTTCTTATCATCACTATCATTACTTCATTCTTCTATGGTTTAGAAAAGAATCGACGAGAGAAACGGATATTCGGCTATGGTGATAGCGGCTGGTACGTAGAATCGAAAACAGGTAAAAGCAGGTCAGTTAGCCTCATGGGTTCGAGTGTGGCAACACCACTTTTTATTTTTTTGCATTTGAAAAGTGAGCAATCGACTCCCTTTTCTTTCCTAATTTTTCAGGATAGTGTAAATACGGAGTCTTATCGGCGGCTTCGGATACTACTAACTATTGTAGGAACGAAATAAAGGGGCTTTCTATTCTCGGACAGTCTCCTGTTGCGCTTCCCTATACTTTTGTAGGTATAATTTAAACTGGTCGTTCGGTAGTGGCTTACCAAAATAGAAACCTTGAGCCATATCACAGTGCAGATCACGCAAGAACGTAGCTTGATCTGCAGTTTCAACACCCTCTGCAATTACCTTAATATTCAGCGCATGGGCCATGGCAATTATAGCCGTTACCAAAGCCCTATCATCAGGCACTGTCGCCAGATTTTTTATAAATGACCGATCTATTTTTATAAAATCTATGGGATATTGTTTTATAGAACTGAGGGAAGAATAACC
>JAZGGE010000004.1:0-14676 GCA_036480195.1 Methylococcales bacterium | reverse complement strand
CTAACAAAAACTTCCGCCATCGCCCGCGCATTTCTAATAACCTGTTCCTGGTAAGCCTTGAACCCTGGCTCCATAGCCTCTTTAAAAGCAACTGCTTTCGCGGCAATCACGTGCATAAGAGGTCCACCTTGTATGCCTGGAAATATGGTCGAATTCAGTTTCTTTTCAATATCCGGATTACTTTTGGCAAGGATGATTCCTCCCCTTGGCCCACGCAGGCTTTTATGAGTTGTTGTCGTAACAACGTCAGCAATGGGTACGGGATTTGGATAAACACCCGCCGCAACCAGTCCCGCTACGTGCGCCATATCAACAAACAGGTAGGCACTCACGTCATTGGCAATTTCCCGAAAACGTTGCCAATCCATAATTCGAGAATAGGCGGAGAAACCGGCTACGATGACTTTAGGTTTATGTTTCAGGGCTAATTCTTCAACTTGACCATAATCGATAAGACCCGTATCCGGAACCAGACCGTATTGAACTGCGTTATAGATTTTTCCGGAAAAGTTAGGCTTGGCTCCGTGGGTGAGATGCCCTCCGTCGGCCAAGCTCAATCCAAGTATCGTATCGCCAGGGTTGAGAAGTGCCATGTAGACTCCCGCATTGGCTTGCGAACCGGAATGGGGTTGAACATTGGCATAGTCGGCGCCGAACAGCTTTTTTGCTCTATCGATAGCCAATTGTTCTACAGTATCGACATGCTCACAACCGCCATAGTATCGTTTACCGGGATAGCCTTCAGCGTACTTGTTGGTCAGCACAGTACCCTGTGCCTCCATCACCCGGGGACTGGTATAATTTTCCGAGGCAATAAGCTCTATGTGCTCTTCCTGGCGTTGAATCTCTTTCTTTAATGCGTCAGATAATTCGTCATCGTAGCCTTCTATTGTCTGGGTTTGCGAAAACATCATTTTCTCCTGTAATGTTAATTTGGGTTAACAAGCAATATTTGTAAATCGGCAACATTGGTACCTGTTGCCCCTGTAGTCAATAAGTCATTGGATTGGGTAAGCGCTGTATAGGAATCGTTGTTATTCAGCGAAGCAACAGGATCAATTCCAGCGTTTTCCATTCGCCCCATCGTATCAGGATCTACAATCCCTCCTGCCGCGTCAGTGGGACCGTCCTGGCCATCAGTGCCGCCACTCAGAAACACCCAATCGGCATCAAGCTGTTCCGCAGCCACCGCGAAAGCAAGCGCCATTTCCTGGTTTCGTCCCCCTTTACCGTAACCTTTAAGGGTAACCGTTGTCTCACCCCCAGCCAGCAATGCGAAAGGTTTGCGAATACGACTCCCTCTTAATACATCTTGAGCCTCGCTCACTAATTGCTGAGCTGCCAATCGCGCTTCCCCACAGAGGTCAGAACTATATTTTTGTGCATCAAAGCCACTATCCTTAGCAGCCAAGATAATAGCATCAAGGCTAATCCCGTTACTTCCGATCAACGTATTTTCTGCCATAGCAAAGATTGTATCTCCTGGTTTAGGGGTTTCAGGAATCTCACCCCGGCATCCTGCGGTCAGATGATTTTGTACCGTTTTGGGAACTTTGTCCCAAACTCCGTGTGATGTTAAGACTGATACCGCGTCTTGGAATGTTGTCGGATCAGCGACTGTCGGACCACTAGCGATAGAGCTTAAATCATCACCAATAACATCGGAAAGAATTAGCGTGTGCAACTCGGCGGGCGGCACTAGCCTCGCCAACCCTCCTCCTTTAAGCTGCGATAGATGTTTTCTGACACAATTGATTTCGGTAATACCTGCGCCACAGGCAAGTAGTAATTCCGTTGTTGATATTTTCTCCTTTAATGCGACGTTTTCTGCTGGTAACGGAATCAGTGCAGACCCTCCGCCACTAATGAGCACTAAAACCAATTCACCTTCTCGCGCCTGCCTGACGCGGGAAGCTATACTTTCAGCAGCCTTACGGCCTGATTCATCGGGGAGTGGATGGGCAGCACCAATTACGGAGACACCTTCTACTTCAGTGACATTTGGGTGATTGGTAACAGCAATGCCTTGACTGCCCTTGAGAAGCTCTCCAGGAATCACCTCCCGCGCCGCCTGCACCATTGCACAAGCAGCCTTACCAAAAGCAATGAGATGAACTCGCTCCCAATCTGCGCTGAGTACCGTACTGCCAATAGAATGGTTTCTTACAATTTCGAGCCGCCCTTTGCTACAACTTAAGGATCTTTTTACCGCTTGATAAGGATTCGCAGCTTTAACCCCTTGATCAAAGATACCTATCGCTCGTTGCCGAAGTCCACGGTACTCAGTGCCCCTATTTTTACTCATATCCGACTATCAGTATGCGGTGCTTTCTTTCATATGATGGATTGTATCTTACTTAACGGTAATATAACCTCCAATTCGGACAATTGGAATATGCCGCAAGAGAAAAAAGGAGCGCCTTGACGCTTCAAGCCCTGGATTCGAAATGTTATTAAGAACAAAACGTAGGATTTGCTGACGATAGGAAGCGCATTAATCGGGCCTATGCGTAAGAATGCAGTTTGTGACGTTCCCACGTCACGAAACGCAGGAGCGTCCAAGGATGAATTTCCACTCAGAACATGGAAACATTCACGTATCCATCACTCCAAAGTTGCTGAACTTACCAGGGTGACGAGGAATTGGGTAAGGATGGCCGAGTAGGACGACCTAATCTATTTGAGACTAACAAGGAATTAGAACTCGAAATCTTACAAGTCCTAATTAATCTAGAAAAAACAATGAATTTAAGGAATTTTTAACAATCTGACTGGCCTGCTCCTGACCGGATTTCATCACACTAACCGCCGATTGTGCCGCTGTCTGCAGCTTTTCAATAACCGCTTGAATCTCCTGGGTTGATCCCTGGGTTCTTGAGGCAAGCGTCCGCACCTCATCACCAACCACGGCAAAACCTCGACCATTTTCGCCACCAGCACGAGCAGCTTCAATCGCTATCAAGAGGAGGGCGTGAAGTATTACATCCTAGTCTATCCGGATGATCTGGCAGCAAAAGTCTTTAAACATGACGGCGAAAAACTTGGAAAGGCAGCGGAATCTGATTCGGAAATCTTTTCCTTTGATGAAGCGACATGCCCTTTTACCTTTGGTTTTTCAACTGTATTTAAGCACTTCAGGAATTAGCCCGATCGGATAGATTATATATACCTCTCGCACCCAAGAATACCCGTTTTGAGCGCGCATCTTTTCGCATAGGGCATCGTTGTAGAACCTTGAAAGAGATGACTCTTCCTGCAGTTCTACGCCTAGCCCTTCACCAAAGTCTACACGCTCAAAACGGGCATTCTTGAACGCGAAAGGTATATAAGCGTGTTATTTACGCGTTTCTTCGGCGTTCAATTGGGCCAAAGATTCCATAACTGCTTGAAATATTTCTTCGAAATCGCCCCTGTTTGTTTCGAACAAATCGAACCGACGCTCTCTTATGTTGAGCTCGAGTATAACCGCACTGTCCTGCAGTTTCTCCGCTCCAATAGTACCTGCTACGCCCTTGAGCGTATGGATCAATCGTTCGGCATCTTTGAATCGTTGTTCTTTTATCGCCAGACAAATCTGCTCATCATCATCGCTATGATTGGCATAGAAATCCTTGAGCAACTTTCGAAAAAACCTGCGATTGCCTCCGACCCGCTGTAAGCCCTTATCAAAATCTATAAGTTCTGAGTAATCCGGTAGATAGACAAGTTCCGAATCTTCGGCATGCTTATCCAGCAACCGCTCGGAAAGATCCTCTTTTAACCAATGCAGGAGCATTTGATAGAGAAGTTCCGGATCTATAGGTTTAGCAATATGATCATTCATCCCCGCTTGCAATGACTTTTCCCGATCTCCTGTCATGGCATGAGCAGTCATGGCGATAATCGGAACTTCCTTAAATCCCTGTTGCCGAATCCTCCGGGTTGCTTCCAGGCCATCCATTTCCGGCATCTGGATATCCATAAAAATAAGATCATAGCCGCCGTTTTTTACCCTTTCTATTGCTTCAATGCCTTGGTTAGCGACTTCCACATTAAGGCCGAAATTTTCCAGTAACTCACAGGCTACTTGCTGGTTAATTATATTATCCTCGACCAAAAGAACTTTCGCCGATAGTTTTTCTTTAGTCATCGATGGAGAAACCACTTTATGTAGTTTCACGCGGTCGGGTTCACCACCATAGATATTGACAATGGCATCAAATAACATTGAAGGATTGATGGGCTTCACCAGAAATCCTTCCAACCCCAATCCATCAGCATCTTGCAATACCTCATCCCGACCGTGGGCGGTAACCATGATAATCATCGGTGTATGCTTTTCTGATTTTTGTTGTTTGATTATCCGGGCAGCTTCGATGCCGTTCATATCAGGCATCAACCAATCCATAATAACCAGATCATATTTCCGGTCAGATGACTTCATAATTTCAAGCGCTGCATGAGCAGTTGTTGCTGTAGAAACACTTAATGAAAATGACGTTAACATTTCAGCCAGTATCGTTAAAGCGGTTGGATTATCATCAACAACCAGGACGTGTTTACCGCGAAGATCGGTGGACAAGATCTGGGTTTTCCGCGACGATTCAGGCTGGACACCTAACTCCGCAGTAAAATGGAAAGTGCTCCCCTTACCCAACTCACTTTCAACGCCAATCTCACCCCCCATCAAATTAACCAGTTGCTTGGAAATGGCGAGACCCAACCCTGTCCCACCATAAGTTCTTGTTGTTGAAGTATCCACCTGATAAAAGGATTCAAAAAGATTGGCTACCTTTTCCGTTTCAATCCCGATACCGGTGTCTTTAACCGAAAACCGTAATTGTACCGTAGCCTTGTGCCGCTCAACCAATTCCACGCGAACGATAATTGCCCCACTCTCAGTGAATTTCAATGCATTACTGGTAAGATTAGTAAGCACTTGCCCTAAGCGCAACGGATCACCAAGTAACATAAAAGGGACATCCGGTCTAATATCAAAAAGCATTTCAACCTTTTTTTCCTCCACTTTCAGGCGAAATAAGTCAGCCAGTTGCTCCAAAACCTGGTCAAGTTGAAAATCAACGGACTCCATTGTCAGCCTTCCGGCCTCAATTTTGGAAAAGTCGAGAATATCGTTTATAAGGTGCAGCAGGGATTGGCTGGCAGTTTGAATTTTATCGAGATAATCCCGTTGTTTTTCATTCAAATCGGTCAGCGACGCCAAATGGCTCATACCCACAATGGCGTTCATCGGAGTACGGATTTCGTGGCTCATATTAGCCAAAAAATCACTTTTGAAACGGCTTGCCTCCTCAGCGGCATCTTTAGCAGCAGCAAGATTGCGTTCCAGTTGAAAACGTTCGGATAGATTAACTATGACAGCCAATAGTGCAGGTTGCCCCTCGAAAGAAACTGGAATAACCGACAACTGGAAGTCTCCTATCTCACCGGAATCAAGGCGGTATTTCACCTCTCGACGGGTGATACCACCCTGTTTTTCGATAAGCGATATTATTCGTCCCCGCTCATCTTTATCAGCATATAAATCACCTGAATTTCGTCCAACAAGACTTTCTTTGCTCCCTATCTCTCGAATGGCCTGGACATTGTCCAACACTATATTTCCATTCATATCAGTAACGACAATCGCAGCAGGTAAAGCATCAATAAGCGCCTTGAATTGCATTTCCGACTTTTTGCGCTCAGTAATATCTCGAAGGGTACCACGGCGAAGTCGGGCATTTCCGTTAGCATCCCATTCCACTGAATTCCCACGAGACTCAGCGTATACATATTCACCGGATTTCGCGCGTACCCGGCATTCCATCTGCAGAGGTGATGCCGACTTCTTCTCGGAAGCGACACGTTCTGAAACCTGAGCATAAAACTGTTCACTATCGTCCGGATGCAGCATTTCCCGCCATTGTCGGTCGCTCCGGGGAATTTCCTCAGTGCTATAGCCAAGATGGTTAAAAAACCCCGGACTGAAATGACGTTCGTTGGTGTCCAGATCCCATTCCCAGACCCCTTCAGAAACCGCTTCCATAGCCAGTTGATAGCGTTCTTCACTTTCTCGAAGACGTTCTTTCTGACGGCGCATCTGCAACAGCCAGAGCAATCCCAACAAAATCGCCGTGGCTGCAACAGCCGCAACTTTTCCAAGATGGGCAAAGTCAACGCGCATAATATAATTCTTACCCACCCACTGTTCGACCAAGCGATGCTTGTCATGGGCTGAAATGCTGCTAATCGCTTTATCAAGAATACCAGGCAATAGAGCCCAATCTTTACGAATGGCCAGGCCAAGCTTCATTTCGATGGGTAATCGACCTACAATTTTCAGCCCTTTAAGCCCCATCCGATTGAGGTGATAATCATTGAGCATTTCGGTCGCTACAAAGGCGTCCAGCTTGCCCGCAGCAACACTCGACAAACCCGACTGTACATTTTTAACTTCAGTAAATTCTATATCAGGATAGGTATCAAAGACCTCCCAGGTATACCCATAGCCCTTAATGATACCGATTTTTTTGTTGGCAATATCGTAGAGATCCAGGATAAGCCCTTGATCCCATAGCTCCTCTGTCATAACAACGGTCAGCGGATTCTTTAGGTATTCCTGGGTAAAGGTATGGGTCTCTTTAAGCACCTCATCTCCCAAATCGTCTGAAATCATATCAACAGCTCCGGTAGCTGACATATCCAGCGCATCAGTCCACTTTTTAGCCGGCACCGCGTCGAATTGAATACCAGTTCTTTCAGCAAGCAATTTGAGCATTTCCGAAACAATACCGATGTATTCACCATCAGACGTAAAGGCCTCGAAGGGAAGCCAATTTGGATCACCGGTAAATCGTACCACCGGATGTTTCTTGATCCACGCCTGCTCTTCCGTTGTTAATTTAAGCCTGGTGGCCTCACTATCAAAAGAAGCTACCCCAATCCAGCGATGCAGAATAGCCCGTCGTTCATCTTCAGTAATACTATCCAGAGCTTTCTGAAACAGGATGGCGAGTTCCGGCCAATCTTTACGAACCGCTATTCTTTGATCCGCTGCCGGCGATCCCGAATTCCCACCGATCTTCAAATTGGTGAGTAAATTTTTCTGGATAAGATAGCTGATTACCGCCCGCTGGCCGATATGGACGCGGGCGCGGCCATCGGATACTGCCTCCAGAGTCTGCATTGTATTGTCCATTTCAATGCGCTCAAGATTGGGGTAGTGCTCATCCAACCAGCTTACAGTGGCCCAACCACGTTCCACTGCCACTATCCCTTTGTTCATCTCTGCTAAACTACCTAGGTCATCGTCTTTTCGTACCACAATGACATTAGGCGAATGAAAATAAGGATCTGTAAATTGAAGAAATTCAGCGCGTTCAGGAGTCAGTTTTATAGCGCCAACGGCATCAATTTCCCTCCGCCGAAGTTGTTCCTGCCGTTTCGCCCATGTATCTTGGGTTACAAAATCCAGGCGAATACCAATTCGTCTGGCAACGAGGTGTAGGTAGTCAATAGTGATGCCTTTCAGTTGCCCATCATCACCAACGAAATCGAACGGAGGCCAATTGGTTTCAGCACTGATTCTGACGACCGGGTGTTGCTTAATCCATAAACGTTCTGAATTTGTAAGGGGAAGGGACACCCCTGCCTGAGTATGAAAGGCGGGGAACCAAGCGACAATAATCAAAAGTAGAGCCGGGATTGGAAAACGATTCCTTTGTTTCTGACCGAACTGGAATCGAGTTGTCATTTCCCTAAGCATCTTTGTGATTTAAGCTTATGTCAAAATTAAATAACCCCTAAACTATAGAGGAAATGGTCGACGTGCCGAGAATATTCAAGTCCATTCACCTTAAATAAACTTTTAGATAATCCTTAAAAAACAACATCTTTCATTAATATGAAAGGATCATTATAGGCGTGTTCCCAAGTGTTTACAAATAAGAACTATCTAAAATAGGAACGGAATAAATCGGAATTCGGCTACCTTTAACTATATCTTTCGCGTTCAAGAATGCCCGTTTTAAGTGGGTATATTTTCGTGAATGGCTAGGTGTAGAACTGCAGGAATAGTCATCTATTTCAAGGTTCTAAAACGACGCTCTTCACGAAAAGATGTGCGCTGAAAATGGGTATTTTTGGGCACAAAAGGTATATTCTACAAGCCACAGATCACGGCTGTTCGAATATAGAAGCCGTCTCAGAGGAACCCTTCTTGAGTCAGATTTTCTCTCATTCCCGCGCTCCAGCGAATGAATCCGCAATTGATGAATATCAACATCGATATAATCCACCAGCGGCATCCAGAAGTCTTTTTTGAGCGGCAAAATGGCGTTCGATGTAACCAAGTTCGAAGCGTTCGTGGCGAGTCTGAGCGGCGACTTGTTCAATTAACTCCTGATCGAGTCGGGCCAGAGGCCGACCCGTACTCATTGCCAAAATCTGGGTCTGTGCGGCGCGCTCGACAAAATAGAGATCATCGAAAGCTTGAGCCACTGTGGGCGATGCCGTGATAATTCCATGATTACCCAAGAACATCAAATCGGCGTCATCGAGCATTTTGGCCATCCGTTCACCAACCGAGTCCGATAAGGCAACTCCGTCGTAGTTGGTGTCATAGGCAACCCGACCATAGAAACGACAGGTGGTATGCAAGGCCCATTCGAGACGGCCATTGTCTATCATGGTCAGCGCCGTCGCATAGGGTTGGTGAGTATGCATGAGCACAAGAGCCCGGGGGAGCAATCGATGGATCGGTGCATGAATATGATGCGCCGAAGCTGAAGGCTCGCCATCGCCTCGAACCACCTGGCCATTAAAGTCGCAAACAATAAGATTAGACGCTGTAACTTCCGAAAAATGTAAGCCGAACGGGTTAACCAGGAACTGTTCTCCACCAGGCAATACAGCAGAGAAGTGGTTGGCGATCCCTTCGTGGAGATCGTTGGCGACAGTCATATGGAGCGCGGCGGCCAGATCCACTCTAAGATCCCATTCGGCTTCGGTCATATTCAACTGGGGCATGAGTTTGTGTATTTACTGCTGGCTAGTTATTATTATTCCGTCAATCTAATTCCAAGCTTATTGGTTGTATACTCAAAAAAATTTTGGTGCGCAGTTAACAGTACCTGGGATATTTCCCGGGCAGCGTTCAGTGAATCGGCAAGCTCTGCTGGATCATTGACATACTCATGTACTAGCTTGTTTCTCAGTCCTCGCGCGCCTAACCATTCCTGGGCATCCCGGACAAGACCCAGTCTTTCCGCGCGATTAATATTTTCTACAACAGTTCCAGGTATCTCCCCTGCCGCTTGGAGAAAAGCGGATAGCAATTTGTCGCTTAACGTGTCTTGAAACCGTGAAAACTTTCCGCCGAAGGATTCAAGGACGTCGATTCCATTAGGGTCAGACAATCTCTTTTCTACCCAGGCAGCATCCACTAAATCCGTTTGACCAAACAACCGCTGAATTACCGCACTAAGATGAAACGATTCCCGGTCGAGGATTTGAAATATTTGGATTAACCTATTTTCGTATCGAGGCACAACAGCTTTCATAAACGAATACCGGTCTCCCGTGCCTCGCGATGAATGGATAGTAAAGGCTGGCCTGTTGCGTATACGATAATATCAATTTTTTGTGCTCCAAATTCCTGCTGAAACGCCCCGCTCAAAACCATGCTGCGTCTAGTTGATCGCTCGATTGGTTTTGGCAATTCTATGAAAAGATCGATATCGCCACCTCTCATTTCATCATCCACTCGGGAGCCAAACAACCTGACTACGGCTTCGGATCCAAAAATATCCTCGACTTTTTCTTTTATGAAAATGATTTGTTGTTTTGTGAGCCTCATGCTTGAGGACTCATAAATATGCTCCCACAGAGCTTAGGCAGATCCTGCTGCTGCATGTCCCAGTCGTGTTTGAACCACAGCGATGAACCAGAATCAATTCATCGATACCGCACATACTTGGTACGCACAATCTGGTAGGGTCTCATCAAATAGCCCAAAGGTACGCTCCAGACATGCACCAGCCGGGTAAATGGGAAAAGCAAAAATACCGTCATCCCAAAAAAGAGATGTAGTTTGTACAGAAACCCGACTTCGCCCAACAATGATGAATCCGGTTGTAAAAACAAAATACTTTGCACCCAATCGGCCAGTAAAACCATGGTTGAAGCATCACCGTTAAGGGCATGGTAAAAAGAAACTGGGATAGTTAAAAGCCCAAGACCCAATGTAATGAGTATCCAGTCGAGAATAAAAATATCCATAAACCGGCTAGTGGCTCGAACTCTGGAATTATACATTCGGCGTTTCCAAAGAATTACACCACCCATCATGCAAATCGTACCGAAAACGGCTCCTGCGATAATCGCAATATATTGGTGCGCCATATCGGATACACCCATGCCGAGAAAAAATGAATGGGGTGGAACCAGGCCCGCAAAATGTCCTAGAAAGAGAGCCAGAACACCGACGTGAAATAACACACTCCCCTTCCTCAGCATTTCTTGTTCCAGCAGCTGACTCGAGTCTGCTTTCCAAGAATATTGCTCACGGTCGAATCGGATCAAGCTACCAAGAAAAAATGAACTCAACGCAATATAAGGGTAAATACTAAATAGAAGCTTTTCCATAATATGACCTATGCTGCAATTTCGGCGAGACGGCCATGACGCTCAACAATTCTTAGTAGCGGGGCGTAAGGGCTGTCGGTTTTTTCAAGATTGCCGGCGATAATCTCCGAGGCGTGGGAACTCTGCTGCAGAAATAAGCGAGCGCTGGCTTCGTTTTCCAAACCGGAAACATATTCAAGTATCAACGGCAAATAGTCGGGAAGCTCCCTGTTGGCAATTTCAAACCCTTCGGATTTAAAAAACTCCGAGAGGTTTACTAACGTTGGGCCACGATCACGATCCTGCTCGTCAAAGAGGTGATGGGTCAGGTACAGCGCGTTGTCTGCCGCCAGATCAAAGGTATTGACATAGTTAGCCTGAACTTGAGTCAGGGAAAGACTCTCCATCCAAGCCATAAACTCCAGCAATACCTGTTTATCGGTGTCGGTTGCACTCTCTAATGTCGAAATAAGATCTACGATTTCTTCACGGTGATCCAGAAATTCCTGGTCGGGATATTCAAGCAGAACCGAGAGTATCTTGTATAAAATCATTCGATTGTCTCACCTGATCTTTTGGCGGCAGGATGCCGGGCGACAAATTCCATTGATTCCTCAGTCTTTTTACGCTTCTCAGGAAACAGAGTTGCATTAGGACTAATACTGCATCCTTCATTGCCGAAGGTAAAGCCGGTACTGCCCTGGAATGCGTGAAAATCCTCATGGCGGAGCTCTTCGTGGCTGGTTGGAATAACGAACCGGTCTTCATAGTTAGAAATGGCCATATACCGGTACATTTCCCGCACTTGGGCTTCGTTTAACCCCACTTCATCCAGCACTGCGGTATCGATTTTACCTTCCACATTCTCTGAGCGGAAGAAGCTGCGCATAGCGATCATCCGTTTTAAAGCAAGAACGACGGGTTCTTCCTTACCGGCGGTTAACATATTGGCCAAGTATTTAATCGGTGTTCGCAAAGATTCCACCTTTGGGATCATCCCATCCCCGTGGGTTTCCAGATTACCTTGATCAATTTGGGATTGTACCGGTGATAGCGGTGGCACATACCAGACCATAGGCAGGGTACGGAATTCAGGATGCAGAGGAAAAGCGACACGCCAATCCACCACCATCTTGTAAATCGGCGATTTCCGAGCGGCTTCCATCCAGCTCTCCGGAATACCGTCTTTCTCGGCCTGTTTGATCACTTCCGGATCGTTAGGATCAAGGAACAAATCCATCTGCGCCTCATATAAATCCTGTGGATCTTCCGTTGATGCCATTTCCTTGATACGGTCTGCGTCGTAAAGCATGATGCCGTTATAACGAATACGCCCCACACAGGTTTCCGAACAAACCGTCGGTAGGCCGGATTCTACTCTTGGGTAGCAAGCGTTGCATTTTTCCGCCTTTCCGGACTCCCAGTTATAGAAAACTTTTTTGTAGGGGCAACTGCTGATGCACATACGCCAACTGCGGCATTTATCCTGATCGACCAGCACAATACCGTCTTCTTCCCGTTTATACATGGAACCGGAAGGACAGGCAGCAACACAGGAGGGGTTGATACAGTGGTTACAAATACGGGGCAGATACATACTGAAGGAATTTTCAAATTCCGCGTAGACTTCCTTTTCAATGTCAGTAAAATTTACGTCCTTACCACGTTTTGAAAATTCGCCAGCCATATCGTCTTCCCAGTTGGGACCCCATTCGATTTTTTCCATGCGGCTGCCATCGATCATGGAACGGGGTCTGGCAGTAGGCGCGGCTTCAGCGAGGGGACTGGTTTGCAGGTGGCCGTAATCATAGGTGAACGGCTCATAATAATCATCAATCATGGGCATATCAGGATTCATGAATATGTTCATCAACCGCTTACCACGCGTGCCGGACTTCAGTTCAAGCCTTCCACTTTTCAGTTCCCAGCCACCGTTCCATTTTTCCTGATCTTCCCAGTTCTTCGGATAACCAATCCCAGGTTTGGATTCCACATTGTTGAACCAGACATATTCCATACCTTTGCGGTTGGTCCAGACATTTTTACAGGTTACTGAACAGGTATGACAGCCGATACATTTATCCAGATTGAACACTAGTGCAAAATTCGCTCTTACTTTCATTTACGATGTCCTCGTTGATTCATCTCTACTTTTCCATGGGAAAGCTTCTGCTCATTCCTCCTCGAATGGAAGACACAGGAGGTTATTTTTTTAATCATCAACTTCACTCTCATGGACATACAACCCTTGATGTACCCCTGGCGGATTGAGTTGTGCTTCCCGTTCTGGCGTTAAAGGCCGTTCCAGCCAATCAATATCGGGATCCTCTATCTTGTGAAGAATCACAAACTCATCCCGTTGTGATCCAACCGTACCGTAGTAATTCAATCCATAGGCAAGGTGCGCGTAGCCGCCAATCATATGGGTCGGCTTGACGATCGTTCGAGTCACACTGTTCAGTATGCCGCCCCGTTTCCCCGTTGTATTGGAACCCGGAACATTGATGTTCTTCTCCTGAGCGTGGTACATCATCGCCATACCATTGGGAATCCGTTGGCTCACGACTACCCGGGCCACGGTTGCACCATGGTTGTTTACCGCTTCGACCCAATCATTGTCTTGCAAGCCAATGGATTGGGCATCATTTTCGGAAATCCATAAATTCGGACCGCCTCGGAATAAGGTCAACATCCGGTGATTATCGCTATAGGTACTATGGATACCCCATTTAGAATGGGGGGTAATCCAGTTTAGTTTCAGATGCGGTTTGCCGTTGAGTTTCTTCTCCAATCCAACGGTGGCTTTATAATCAATTGCAGGCCGGTAGGTGCAGAATCCTTCACCAAAGTCCCGCATCCATTGATGATCCTGATAGAAATGCGCCCGGCCAGTCAATGTGCGGAAGGGGATATGCTCGTGGATGTTGGTATAACAGGCGTTATAGCTCACCTCTTCCGACTCGATTCCACTCCAGGTCGGCGCAGTAATAATTTTCCGCGGTTGCGCTTTGATATCCCGGAAGGTGATTTTGTCATCTTCCCGCTTACTGGCCAGATGAACATGATCGATACCGGTTTTTTTACTGAGTTGCTTCCAGGATCTGCAGGCCACTTCACCATTGGTTTCCGGTGCCAGCGCCATAATAGTATCGCAAACGTTAATGTCTTCTTCCAACGACGGCATACCCTGGGTAATTCCTTCATCGGAAATGGTATAGCTGGTCGCTTTGAGGTGTTCGTATTCCTTTTCGGTATTCCAATCAATCCCTTTGATATTGTTACCCAGCTTAGTCAGTAATGGGCCCAACGCACTATATTTCTTGTAGGTATTACCAAAATCCCGTTCGACTACTTTCAAGAGAGGCATGGTTTTACCCGGCACAGGCTCGCAATCACCCTGCTTCCAGTCCTTAACATCCAAGGGCTGAGCCAACTCCGCCGGGGAGTCGTGCAACATCGGCAGCGCCACCAGATCTTTCTGAGTCCCTAAATGGGTCTCCGCCAGTTCTGAAAATCGCTTGGCTATGGTTCTGAAAATCTGCCAATCACTGCGGCTTTCCCAGCCTGGATCCACAGCCGCGGTCAGTGGATGGATAAAGGGATGCATATCCGTGGTATTGAGATCATTTTTCTCATACCAGGTCGCGGTTGGCAAGATAATATCGGAATAAGCACCGGTGGAGTTGAGGCGGAAATTAATATCGACCATCAAATCCAGTTTGGCAATAGGCGCCTCCGGATGCCATTTGATTTCCTTTCCCTTGGCTTCCGGCAGAATATCTTGCATCACACCATTTTGGGCACCCATAAGGTGCTTTAGAAAATACTCATGCCCTTTGGCGCTGGTTCCGAGTAGATTGGCGCGCCAGACAAACATATTTCGCGGATGGTTTTCCGGCGCATCGATATCTTCGACGGCAAAGGCCAATTCACCTTTCTTTAACTTGTCCACGACGTGTTTTGCCACGCCTTGTTCATCCTTCGCACCCGCAGCTTCCGCTTCTTTAACAATTTCCAGGGGATTCCGGTTAAAGTGGGGTGCCGACGGTAACCAGCCCAGACGTTGGGACACTG
>JAZGGE010000003.1:0-12836 GCA_036480195.1 Methylococcales bacterium | reverse complement strand
TCTTTCCTTTGCCTAAATTGTAATCGCAAAGAACGGCATCATAACGCCTCTCTTTCAGCCTTGTGATTGCCTCATCCCCCCGCATTGCTTTATCCACATCATCAGCACCTGAAGAATAAAGCATCTCGGCGATACCATTCCTCATCGCTTGATGGTCGTCTACGATCAGAAAGGATTTTTTTGAAAGGTCTACTTCCATGGCTGTGTTCTAGTAAGCCATCAATATTAGTTTGATGGGTAGAGGATAGTTCCCAGGCGCTTCATGGAAATTCGGATTTGGATGCTGCTGCGTCCTGGGACACAGGAGTGTCGAAAACTGCATTTCCACGCAGAGCATGGAACGATAATGATTATGCCTCTCGCACTCAAGAATACCCATTTTTAACGCACATCTTTTCGCGAAGAGCGTCGTTGTAGAACCTTGAAAGAGATGACTCTTCCTGCGCTTCTACGCCTAGCTCTTCACGAATATCTACCCACTCAAAACGGGCATTCTTGAACGCGAAAGGTATATTTTACCCATTGAACCTAAATGGATGGACTACTCATATAAAAGCCCCACTGTTGAAGTGGGGCTTTTACTATTATTTCGGCTCAAACGGTCTTAGATAAGATTTAGAGGTCAGATAAAAATAATATTACTTAGACGCTCTAAACTAAAAGGAAAACGTATCGTAAGACTTGACAACTGATACAGAAACTAATCATGCTGACGAGCCATCCAGTAAAAACAGGTTCGCTAACTATCTAACGACTTGCAGGAAATCCCCAACAGTTACCGATAGCGCATTGCCAACCGCAAAATGCGCTTCCCCCCCAGATATTCCGGACACAATCCACGCGCACAAAGGAACCCCACCGGTCACGCTACCCAAAACTGGTGTTGAGCAACTCGCTCCGCCTTCTGTAGCGGATAGTTCAGCATCTTGTAACGGGGCGGGTGTAGATCCATTCCATGTGGACATGGCATAAAACTCGCCTGCCACTGCGGGAACAGATACTAACGCAACAGTCAAAGCACTACTTAGCAACAATGATTTCTTCATAATAATTCTCCATTTAGTAAATTCCAATTCGAAATAGAGTACACCACTCAAACAAGAGACAAAATGCCAATTTCACACATGAATCCTGGATCTACTCTCCTTACATTTTCCTTTCCCTTTCGAGGAAAGTATAGTGCCTATACTTTTCGATGCAAGTATAATTGTCTCGCACATGGTAGGGCTTGGCTATATCATAGCCATTAGATGGATAGCACAACAGAGAAAATGTCGATCATGAAATGTCTCGCGCTAACTGCAACACATCTACTCCCCTGCCCCACTAAACGCCAGCAATTCATCAAAACGTTTATCCTGTCTAAAAAGTTCACGCCGCTGTCCGGCATGTTGAAATTCAGCGGCACGTTGTAGCGAATAAAATAGCAAGTGGGCGATCCATTGCTTATGATAGCCATCCTGATGGAGAATTCTGAAGGTCAATTTCCTAATCCATTTCGGACAGAACTGGCTTATCAACTCATCGTCCAGAGATACGATCACCTCAACGCTACCTGGATCGCCTTGTCGTCCGCAGCGCCCAAACAACTGCCGGTCGATACGCCGCGCATCATGCCGCTCAGTCACAATCACATGAAGTCCACCCTTGTCCCGCACACCGGGAGCGAGAATAATATCTGTACCTCGCCCTGCCATATTGGTGGCAACAGTAATACGACCGGCTTTTCCAGCCTGAGCAACAATCTCTGCTTCTTTTTTATCTTGTCGTGCGTTCAGCAACTGATGAGGTAGCCCCGCTACGATCAGCAATTGACTGAGCTGTTCGGATGCGGCGACTGATGGCGTACCGATAAGAACCGGCCGTCCTTGATTCTGTATTTGTCGGATATGTTCAATTACTGCTGTCCATTTCTCTCGTGTGGTTAAGCAATAACACGTTGGATAGTAAGCTCTTTGAACAGGACTATTTGTGGGTATCTTTTCAACTGTTAATCCATATACGGATCTTAACTCACTGGCAACCTCTTGTGCTGTGCCAGTCATTCCTGAAAGTCTCAAATAGCGTCGGAAGAACCGTTGATAGCAAATCCGGGCCAGCGTTTCTGTTTGATCTGCTGCAGAACAACCTTCTTTTGCCTCAATCATCTGATGCAAACCATACCCCCATGATCTATCAGGCATTGTGCGACCGGTATATTCATCGATGATATGAACTTTATCATCCGCTATCAGATAGTGCCTGTCTCGGACAAACAAATGGAGAGCTTTCAGGGCGTTTAACACCCTTTCTTTGCGACGCCTTTCGCTACGCCACAGCTCACCCAGAGGTTCAGCAATTTCAGCTAATTTTTCAATACCTGGCTGTGTCAATTCAATGGTTTGTTCCCTTTTATTAGCGTGATAATCCTTTCCATCCCGTAACTGCTTGGCCAAAGTTAGTGCGTGTTGGTTTTCCTGTCGGTCATCTGTATTAGGTACTTGCTTCGACAGAATAAGTGGAGTTCTTGCCTCATCGATCAGAACGCTGTCGGCTTCATCGACAATGGCAAAGCACAATCCGCGCATCAATAACTGGTTAATCCGGGACGGGGCACCCGATAGCTTTTCCAATTGGAGCCTTGCACGGCTACCATGTTTTCCTAAAGTCAGCTTGTCTTTAAGATAATCGAAAGCAACTTGTTTGTTGGTGCAATAAGTAATATCGCAGCTGTAGGCTTCTCGCCGTTGTTCTGCAGTCATATCCTGCTGAATAACTCCGACTGTGAGTCCCATCACCTGATAGAGAGGTTCCATAAGGGAAGCGTCTCGACTGGCCAGATAGTCATTCACCGTAATAACATGAACGGGAATACCGGCAAGTGCTGCGGTACAGGCGGGTAGCGTCGCAGTAAGTGTTTTCCCTTCACCAGTTTCCATTTCGGCGATACCACCGTTAATCAAAACCCGACCCCCAATGAGTTGACTATCGTAATGCCGCATAGACAATACCCGTCCGGCTATTTCCCGAACAATAGCGAATGCCTCAACAATGTTCGTCTGCGATAGCCCCTGCTGTAATAAGCTATGGCGGAGACTATTCACCATTTCCTGGATCTGACCTTCATCCAGTCTGTCTAAACGATTCCCAATTATTTCGATGGATTTTACAAATTGCTGTCGGTCATTTTTACTATCCCGAACCATGGCCTCTATGGATTTTGTCCATTGCACTAGAGTACGCTCGACCCATTTATGTTCGGGTGGTTTCCGTTCAGGATAGAAACCCAGGGAAATACCTGGGCGCATTGTTTCAGTCACGTTTTCTTCACCTTTAGGGATGGGAACTAAATAAGTTGTACATTAATTTTGTTTGTCTTCGTTCGTGTAGCAACAGGCGCATAGCAGGCTACGTAACTGTTGCTACACGAGCGAAGACAAACAAAAAAACCAGTGAGAATGTACACGTTATTTAATTCCCACTCCTTAAATATCCAATCGCCTTAACAGTAGCTGTCGGACAGCCATGGAAGCACGCATTAACAGAGTTTCCTTACCCACTTTAAATCGCACAGCAACCCGATTACCTAAGGTAGCGATAGTTGTATCTTTCGGTAATGCGATATCAAGCTGAAATGTATTTTCAAGAGTCGTTAATCCCTTGGAATCATTCGGATCGACGACTATCGAGCCTCCACCTGCCGTACCAAGTGCTTTGGTAGGAAGATGTCCGGTTGCAGCCGGTATTTCTCTTAGTATCGAGGCGGGTAAGACTTTACCTCTATAATCCAGAAATCGGACTTCAATCTCTTCGGTTTTCCGACGCACCCGATCTATATTAAATTGTTGAACAATGGCTCTTACCGTAATGTTGGACTGATTTACAACATACCCGAGCAAATCACCCTTTTGCACAAACTTACCTTGGATATCTTGCCACCGGGGTACGATGAAAGTGCCATTCAATGGTGCATATAGGGTAAGATCTTCCGATTGACTTTTGGTTTGCTGAAGATCGACCACAGCGGTCGCGATCTGTTCTTGCAGAATATCCGCTTGTACACGATCAGTGTGCCGTATTGATGAATAGCGCGCTTTAAGCTCCTGCACACGCATCTCTTTAACCCGCAAAGTCGCCAGCAAAAGCGGATCGCTGGAGACGACTAAAGGATCGTTTTTATATACCCGACTATTCGGCTTGGCAATAAGCTCGCTGACAAAACCATCACCACCGGCTCGAATCAAGGCCTGTTCCGGCATCCAAATCACACCTTCGGTTACGATAGAATATGGCAGCGGTAAAAAACAAATCGCTGTCCCGACCAGAGCCGGCAATAAAAAACTAATCGTCAACGCCCTTAACCTTTGATGCCTGATGCCGGGGTTTTCTACTAGGAAAAAAAGCCCTTTCTTAACGGGTATCACGAAGAGGGTGATCACCGCCCAAATTGCCATTAAGGCACCCAGCAGTTTGTATTCCTCTGCGATAAAAAAGACAATTCCGATAACTATGACTAACCGGTAGAAATAGGACGCGATGCCATAACTGATAAACCAAGATTTCTCACCAGATGCCGTAACCGGCGACCGAGCTCCACTGATACCGAATAAGTAACGTTGAGCAAGATAACCTAAGTATTGATTTGCACGGCCAGCCAGATTTTGAATTTCGATGCCATCGGCCAAGAGGTAGTAACCATCAAACCGCAATAATGGGTTGCCGTTAAACAACAGTGTTGAGACACCGCCGATAAGCATGATGTTGAAAGAAATAGCCCGGACAAGCCCCGGTTCCACCAGCAACCAAATCAACATCGCTAATGCCGCAAGAAACAATTCAACGACCATACCGGCCGCAGCCACCATCATACGCTTATTTTTTTCCCGAAAGGCAGACGATGCAGATGCATCCACATAGGGCACTGGCATAAAAACCAGCAGCAAAACACCCATCTCATGAACTTCTCCGCCCCACACTTTGGTGGCAAAAGCATGCCCCATTTCATGACAGACCTTCATAATCGGATAAATTAACCCAATCAACAACAGATTTTGTGGTGCTAAGATTCGATCGCTGGAGTTTTCGGTAAGATCAACCCAGTTTTCAGCAGCCAGCAGCAACATTGTAACGACAAAAATTAGCCAAATCAGCCCCCCGCCCCAACTCACTAATGGGCGTAGGAAAGGCAAAATCCGATTTAACAGATGATCCGGATCCCAAAGTGGAAACCGTAATGAAACCGGCGAAGAAAATCTTTGCTTAAATTTAATTTTTTTTTGCTTTTGGTGTCGTTGAAATAATTCCAGACTGTCCGGAGAGATATCACTTTGGAGAGCATCAGCAGCGTGAAGTTGGCCGAGTAACTGGATCGTCTGATCCTGGGTCGGCGCATCGTCACTCCACCGATCCAAAACGGTTTCCCAAATTTGTTGTACCGTCTGGCGCCCATCCATACGGCCAATAATTGCATAGGCAGCAGGAGTGAATCGGTGATGACGGCCGCTGGACTTATCTTCGAGAATGTACCAAATTTGATCCCGGTAGTCGTGCCGATGCAATTCGATGTGCGGCCGCAACCGGACTTTAAGATCTGCGACTCGATACCAAAGTGGACTAAATAGAGGCATAGGTTGATATACCCGTTTCAGAATAAACCATTAACCTACCCATTGTTATATTCCCTGCGCCCATAGCCAATATCTGAAGGTACTTACCAGCTTATGAGTCCAGATCCAAATGAGTTTTCGGCGTCCAATTGCGATTTTTCCTATGCCTTCCATTCCAGGTCGCAACTGGTCACTTCCAGTTTCCAGCCGGGTTTCGACACGGAAGTAATTTCGACCTTCTTCCGCGATTGAGACCGGAGTTATATTTGCAACGATAAATTGAAAGGTTTTTCCAGATATGCCCGGGAGCGCGAGTTGTCCTCTCTGACCCATGTCGATTTCGGTAATCTCACGCTCATCTACTTTGAGTATCATTCGATACTGATCCAGTGGCGCAATCTTAAAAAGTATGTCACCTCTGGATACCGGTGAACCTAATGATTGGTTCAAATCTCCTTCTATGACAATACCATCGAAAGGCGCGACAAGCCTGGTGCGCTCAAGTTGCGCATCAATAAGATCTATTTTTGCTTTGGCCTGTCTAACCTGGGCATTTAAAATACTCACTTTAGCACGATCATGTTGAGCCATGGCCTCCCTGGATTCTTTGCTATACCGTTGTTTTTCGCTAATCCATTTTAAGCGTTCCAGCTTAAGATCTTTGTCATCAAGGATGCCCAAAACCATTCCCTCCTTGACGATATCACCTGCTCTTGCGTGAGCTTCGACGATAAAACCTTCCCGAGGTGCTACAACCACTCGTTGAATTCGCCCTTCCAACACGGAGTCGGCGTTAACTTTGTACTCTCCCTCGACAGTAAAGAAGAATACACTCAACACGAGAGCGGTCAATGCCAGTAATTTTCTGGTCAAATATTGCGAGCCTAACAAACCGGAACAAAATTCTTTATACGAATCTATAGCCTTGGTCAATAACGGACGTTCGTTTAGGCGTTTTAATTCAAGAATGGGGCCAGCAAGACTAGCGACCTGCTCACAAACTAGAATTGTGTCATCATCGAAGATTTGGGTTTCTGAACCTTCAAAGGTGAGTCCTCCAATTATATGTTGATCATGAACAATCGGAACAGTACAAACTGTGTGGCTTTCACTTTTCTGTAACAATGCCTGGTGTGCTCGAGTAATAGCAGCATTTTTGTTATCTTCCAGAGGATACCGAATAATCGCATCTTGATCCATCGCTTCATCCATCACCCCGCCAATCAACCCGATAAGGCTTGATGACGGATTAAACTGTGCACTGTGGGATAAAGCCTTTATCTTGATATGTTTACCTTTTAAAAGGCCAAAACTCACTCGGACACAATTGAGTTGTACTGCAAGTTCAGTCACAAAAGCAGTTGCAGCAGCCTGAAACCCCTCATTTTCAAGACAAAGGATGACACATTGAAAAATAGTTAATAAGTGGTCTGATGACTTGACCTTTCGTTGTTGATGGGCAAATTGCAGCCATAAAACGCCCCACTGCAATAGCTTTCTTACCGCCTCTTGTTGTTCGATAGAGCGTGAGGTCATCTCAACTACCACGGCTCCCTTAAGCTCCCCATGGTTTATCAGTGGGCAGGCGATAATACTATTCGCTTCGAAATCTTCCGTATTGCTCTGCTTTGAAGACTCGATAATCGTTGTTTTTTGAGTTAATGCCCTGTTTGCGACTTCCTTAAGCTCTTCTGTTACTCCGGCTTCGTTCGGCCAGCTTCCCCATGGCGCGGAAGGAGTTTTATCAGAATCACTAAATATTACCAAGGCTTGCGCAGCCCCGGCAATCATATTGCATTGAATCGCGAGCCACGATTGCAGTAGCGCGTCTGATTTCATACTGATTTTTCCCCTTACTTTCTTAACTAACTACTGATTCTGGTTAAAACTTTAGGCTAAAACCACGACTGCGTCTCATAACGCCGATCCTTGTTATCCAAGAATAGAAGCCTGACCTGGATTTTCAAGTATTTGTTTTTCTGGGAAGAGCAGACATGCTACTTTTCAACAGCATCAGAATGCCGAGGGCCAATTTGGTGCGTCACTCACATTTCCATTAATTTCGAACTATAGTTATTGAAGGAGTTATACCTTCACATTTAAGAATATCGGTTTTGAGTGGGTATATTTTCGTGGAGGGCCAGGCGTAGAAACGCAGGAAAAGTCATCTCTTTCAAACTTCTACAACGACACCCTTCACGAAAGGATGCGCGCTGAAAATGGATATTCTTAAACGTGAAAGGTATATAAACCCAATTCTATGTCGAGAAACAAAACAACGCCTCCCAACTAATGTCAGCTGCCACCAAGGAATCAGATCGCCGCCGTTATCGCCGCTACGGTATAGAACTGGATGCAATCCTTTTAATAGAAGGATCGAGTTCAATTCCCTGCAGTATTCTTGATTTCTGTGCTGGCGGGCTGTTTCTTGATGTCAAACAATCGAATAAAAATTTTTCGTCACTTCAAAATAAGAATGTAAAAATCAAGTTTTCAGTTAGTGAACACCAGGGAAATATTAACTTTCTGCTTAACGCCCAAATTAGGCGTGTAACTGCCAATGGAGTTGGAATTGCATTCGAAAAAACCAATATTTCCGTCGTTAACGCCTTAAAAAATGAAACCAACATTGACTCGGATGCTGATGCTTCGGACCACTCAACATCATCACCGAACCCGGCTAATACACAAAGTCTTGAAAGATCATTCAAAAAGTTGCTGGGTAAAACCCTCCCCCTCCTTCTAAAAGGTTTTTTTCGGTGCGTAAACGAAGAATTAATGGCCGCTTCGGATAAAGCGGCAAGCAATACGGATGGAACTGCCTATTTCGAAGCAATTAGCAAACTAAAAACTAGTCGCAAGATTATTGCCAGCGAATTTTGCAACGCTGTTCTGGGTGGAATCTATCATATGGACGAGGCCAGGATTGAACAAATCCCAGAGGGAAATGGTGACGGTTATTCACTGTCTCTCGTTGACAAAGTCGAATTCGAAGATTGGCTCAACTTATCTTCAATTATTCGGAAAACCGAGAACCAATTTAAAGGCCAGCTTGATGAATTGGAAAATAAACTGAGCCACGTTACCGGCATCCCTTTGGATTCTATCAGTAACCCAATCAGTCCTGCAAAAATTTGCGATAGCTTTCGAATCGCAATTGAAGATGCTGACGATAATAACAACGTAAAGCAAACTCTCTATAACGCTTTTGAAATCGTATTATCCTCGCAACTTCCAATTATCTATAAGCAATTTGATGCCGTTTTAGTAAGTCATGGAGCTCCTGGTACAATCAGTCATAGCACTATAAAACGATCCCACAGTTCTGCTATTAACAAACAAGAGCCCAGCAAGGATGAATCTATACATTCAAATCAGCAAACAGATGAAGTAGAACAGGCTGTTGAGCAAAATCCCCAACAGCCACAAATAGCTGATACCCAGACAGCTCTGACCTCACACCTATCAGAGCTGTTGGCTGAACAACATCAAGCACAATCTGTTACTCAAACCGCGGACAATTTACTTAATCTTCTCAGACAGACCAATGGGATTTCTCCGGATAATGGGGGCAGCCAGCAAGAATCCATTGACACAAATCTTCCCGAATATTCTTCCGGTGAAATATTGGCAGCAATTACCCAACTACAAGGCAATGAATCGGGCAATAGCAAACTTCACGAAAATACCATTGCGCTGCAACAACAACTTTTAGAGACCTTAACTCGCGTCAATAGTGATTCAAAGAGACTTGCTGAGGATGATAAAAACAGTCTTGAGGTTTCCGGGCGTCTTTTTGATGCACTTTCTGCCGATTTAACATTATCGCCTGGGACAAAATCACATTTAGAGGATATTCACTTACCGCTACTCGCGCTCGCCCTTCAAGATTCTGAATTTTTAAACTCTGAGACCCATCCCGCTCGAAGCGTCCTGAATCAACTTGCCTCATTAGAGGGGGCAGTTAATGGTAACGCTATAATTAATAATAAGAGTATCGACCAAACTGTCGAAGAGCTCATTGCAAAAATAACCCAAAACTCGATTAATGATCCCAATATATTCGCTCAAGTTGATCAACAATTAAGAGAAATCACCCTACCCGTTACCAAATCAAAGGAGTTGAATATCCAACGGGTTATTGAAGTCTGTGAAGGGAAACAAAAAATTGAAGCAGCCAAGCAAACATCGCAAAAATCTATCGACCAACGTATTGCTGGAAAACGCATTCCTAAGATAGTCGAATCTCTTTTAAGCGCGGGTTGGCAACACTTGTTGTTTCTAACCGAACTTAGGGAAGGAAAAAATAGCGTGGCTGGGCAAAAATATCTAACAGTAATCGACAAACTGTTGAACTGGTTATCCGACCAGGAATCATTATCAGATCGAGATAATACAGAAATTCAGGGTGTCATAAGCTTTATCGATAACCAACTGAGCCTGGTTTGCTCTAACACTTTTCTCCAAAGCAAAGTGATTGACGAGATAACAGCGACTTTGCTTGGCCTCGGTATGCCCAGGATCAGGAATCCAATAGAATGGATTGATATCGAACCCATCGAGAAAACCGAGGCAAAATTAGACGACGTCATAGAAGACTACTGGACAAACCAAGTAGACCAGTTGCGTATTGGTGACTGGTTGATGTTTTCCCTTGCAGAGGAAGGTCTCGAACCTCTCAAATTAGTATGGATCGGTGACTCACCCAATATTTTCGTTTTTACAAACCGAAAAGGACAGAACAAAAAAGAACTGGACAGGAACGACCTGGCTGAACAAATCCGTAGTGGTGCCACAACTAAAATAGAAAACCAGGATGTTCCGCTGATGGATCGGGCAACCAATTCAATGTTGCAAAGTATCCATGAAAAATTAATGCATGGCGCTACTCACGATCCTATAACCACTCTCATTAACAGGAAAGAGTTCGTCAAACGGCTTAATTACGAATTTTCCAGGCTGAACGGATCCCGGCACATGCTCTGTTATCTGGAGATCCAGGACTTTCGGGTTATAACCAATAGCTGTGGATTGAGCGCTGGCGATGCACTTCTTGAAAAAATTACTGCATTAATGCAAGGACTGTTAGGAAGCGAAGAAATACTTGCCCGGCTTGGTGACAAATCATTCGGAGTTTTATTTAAGCATTGCTCTTCTGATGGAGGACAGGAAATCGCCAAGAGAATCCGTGATCTAATCAATCATTCCCATTTCGAATGGGGAGATAAGAGCTACTCAGTAGGCATTAGTCAGGGGTTAGTCCCATTTTCTGAGGCCGAAAAAGATGTTGATATTCTAATGCAACGCGCAGACTTGGCCTGCATGTCGGCTAAGGATTCGGGGCATAACCGGATTCAGATCTATAACGATGCAGATGAAAACCTAAAAACTCAAAACGATATTCACGACTGGGCTGGTCGTATCGACACACTATTTTCGGAGAATCGCTTGTTCGTGAGGTGTCAAATGATCGCACCGATAGATCCGGAAAAAAATGACCATTCCCACTACGAAATTCTGCTTGGTGTGCTGGATGGTGAGGGTAAAGTAATCCCTCCTGATAATTTTATACCTGCCGCTGAACGTTTCCAACGTATGCCAGAAATCGACAGGTGGATAGTTCAAAACGTATTTAACTGGATTGAAGAAAATAGCGGAGAATTTGAACAAATGGGTGGTTTTTCGATCAATCTCTCCGGACAATCGCTAAACAGCCAGGAATTTTTGGATTTTCTTGATGAACGCTTGACTTCAAGTGCTGTACCGCCGGAAAAAATAACCTTCGAAATAACCGAAACTGTAGCGGCCAACAACCTCGATTTTGTCCAAAAATTTATAAAACAAATCAAACGCTTTGGATGTAAATTCTCATTGGACGATTTTGGCACGGGTTACTCATCATACGCTTACCTGAAAAGTTTAAATGTTGATTACCTTAAAATTGATGGTACATTTGTAAAAGATCTCGCCACCAGTGAAACCGATGTAGCGATGGTTAAGTCTATGAATGAAATAGGTCATTCCCTGGGTATGGAAACCATTGCCGAATATGTAGAAGACAATGAAATTCTGGAAGTTCTCAGGAAAATAGGGGTTGACTACGCCCAGGGCTGGGGTATCCATAAACCGGAACCTTTGAAAGAGCTACTAGAAACCAAACCCCATAAAGACAGCCCCGTGGTTCCCGCAGAAGACGCTATTACACAATCGTTTTCAATTTAAGCAAAAAAATCCCAACCTCTCTTCTAATTGTGCTTCAGACTGAGTCACTTCCTTAATATATACCTCTCACGTCCAAGAATACCCTTTTTCAGCGCGCATCTTTTCGCGAAGAGCGTCGTTGTAGAACCTTGAAAGAGATGGCTCTTCCTGCGATTCGTGCGGATGATAGGTAGCGCATCAATGGATCTGAGGTGTGCTTCGTTCCTCAACACAGCCGACGTATTATTCTTAACCTAATGGCATCGACGCAGAGCAGAGGACAACAGTATTGTCTATATTTCGACAAACATCGTCAGCCCGAGCATATGAATATATTTGTATTTATTTGTCGTCAATATCTGTCGTAAGAAAGCAATTGTACCGTGGTAAATATATAAAGTGTAAGTGGCATAACATAAAACAGAGAGAGTTAGTAAAAATATCTACAGGTTTTTCATTGCTCCAAAGTGAATACCGCGCAGCTTCGCTGCCGTTAGTTGGAACGGTATCACCTTGAGTAAATTCCATTCGTCTCACCTATATAATCATGTAATGAAATGGCGTTGAATAAATGGCTGTAGTCGTATAGAAATAATATTTTATATTTCTCAGGCATTCAACTTATAATCAGCAAGAAAAGAGGCGGTAGTGGAGGCGTAAAATCGTCCTCTTATTACACGCGTACGAATATGATTACGTAATATATAGTTATTATATTACGTAATTGTATGGCATGGGATTAGTACTGAATAAAAACTCTTTTAAAGTTCAATGATTAGTCATACTAGATTGATAAACAAAGATATAATTTAATTCTGTGGCGGATATTAACTTGGAAGATTCGGTTGTTCCTATGGGATTTTGAGGATAATATCTGAATCGCGTTAAATATTTATCCTTATTTTGTTGACATATACCGGAAATAAACCATAATTAGCTCTTACCTTGGCTTTGTGGTTCAAGGGAATCAGTGATATTGGGGGAAATTGAACTCAATTTCTGGTCAGTGAAATAGGAAAATGGAGTAAACACAAAATGGCAACACAAGAA
>JAZGGE010000002.1:0-18697 GCA_036480195.1 Methylococcales bacterium | reverse complement strand
GGGAGATTAAAATGAAAAAAATATTAATTCTAATAACAATGTTGCTATTTTCTTCGTTAGCAACTGCCCAATGGTGCACTGGCGCGCCTGACCAGAATATTTCTGTAGCAAGGGCGAACTTTAAAGCCAAGTGTGGTGAAACTTGGAATGACCAAAAGCATGTTTGTGACCACAAGCCAGATGGTTTTCACTGTAATGGCAACATATCCGCTTCGGGTTCTACGCCGACACAGACTCCAAATCCCGCAACATCCAACACCGGTGGTGGTGACAATACAAGTTCTACACAGAGTCAGAGCTTGGCTGCACCGATAAACCTCGGGGTAACTTACGATACAAATTTGGCGAGACTTGCATGGGTGCCAGTTACTGGAGCGGCGGGTTATAACGTGTATCGCAACGAGAAGTACCTGGATACGGTCATTACTAATGTAGGTTATATCGACAATAAACCCGTGGGAGGTGAAAATGAGTACTATGTAATTGCATTTGATGCTTCAAAGAAGGTCTTTAGCCCAAAGTCAAACAAGGTGGTCTTCGTGAATATCTTGTCTGGTGGCGTAGTTGACAACGGCAATGTTGCCCCCATTGATAAACCTACAGGACTTGCAGGGCGTGCGTTTGGAGACTCAGTGAGTCTTACGTGGAACGCAGTGAATGGTGCCGTTGAATATGAAATTTTTCTAGGCCTCAGGAGTGTGGCTCGTACGAGAGATAACTCAGTAATACTTACCGGATTCGATCCCGGTGAGTACAGCTTTAGTGTCCGGGCGCATGCTACGTGGGGAGCTTGGTCGAATTTTTCTGACTCAATCAGCATAGTGGTAACAACTCAGCAGGTTGATTTGGCCACCGTAGGAAACGTAGTTTCAGGAAGCGATAATAATGGCGACGAATCGAATATGAATATTCAGTCGATCGATAGCAGCGATCCAGACGGTATTGATTATAGCGAAAGCGAGACTCCTGCCGGCGAGCCGACCTTTACTGTAGTCGATCAGAGTACCGGTCAGACCACTACTATATATTTCGACTTTGACGATCCAACCCAGGCGACGATGGTGGTAAATATGGATCCAGATTCTGGTCAAGGAGAAGTATTCGATGGTAACGGTAATTTTGTTACGGGATTAGATGTAACTGAGAGTGGTGGTGTAGTCACTGGTGAAACAATGACTGACCTTGGCCCTCTTCATTTCGACACTGATTTAACAACCCTGGAACAAACCTTCCAGGACGCGTATGGCAATCCGCAGTCGCCAGGGTATCTCTTTAGTGCCCAAGTTTCAGGGCCTAACACAATTCCGGTTATCGATAACAATAATCCTGATCCTGGCTCTGATGACCAGGGTCCTAATCCTGGCGGCCCAACGGTAGACGACTGTTACGGTGGCTGTGTTGATTCTCCAATGGATCCTCCCCCTGGTGGTCCAACGGATGATGACTGCTACGGTGGCTGTGTCGATACCCCAATGACTGACGATGACGATGACGAAGATGATAACGATGGGTTAATAACGGATGGATCGCGCGCTCAAAAGAGTCACTGTGTTGGTCCTGTCATCAATGAACAACAGCCTGTTGAAGCTAAGGTTGCCTTTGGCAGCGCATGTAATACAACTTATAACGACCAACTTGGCCATCAATGTGAATGGGTTGCTAACCCTCAAGGTTGGAGGTGCTTCAAGTAATTGAGTAAGGCACTTTAGAGTGGGTAGTAATTTTGCTACCCACTCTAAATTCTAATGCATAGATGAATCTGAATAAATTCTGTTAAGGATAGTAAAAATGTTAATTACTATACCTTTCGTGTTTAAAAATGCCCGTTTTAAAGGAGTGGTTTTTCGTGGAGGACGAGGCGTAGAAGTACCGGAAGAGTCATCTCTTTCAATGTTCTACAACAACGTACTTCGTGAAAAGATGCGCGATGAAACGGGTATTCTTGAATGTGAAATGTAACCGTGGTGTAAGCAGTGAGCAACAGAGATATTGCCATAGCTTATTTTGTCCCGATTAGAAACAAATTCAATTCGCGTAAAGTATCAGCAGATACAATACGTGCTTTTTATGTCCCAAGAATATCCTGATTTTTACTTTTTCTAATGGTTTCTTTCAGTTACAACAACAAACTCAATAAGCGACTTTTTGCACCAATTGACGCCTCATCGTTGGTTGTATTCCGTATCGGTTTCGGCATAATCATGTTGTGGGAAGTGATTCGTTATTGGTCAGCTGGCAGAATTTCAAGATATTATATTGATCCCCAATTTTATTTTAAATACTATGGATTTGAGTGGATCCATCCGTGGGATGGAAATGGTATGTACTGGCATTTTTCTGTACTGGGAGTACTCGCGGTATTTATAGGTATTGGATTTATGTATCGCACCAGTACTCTGTTATTTACACTTGCGTTCAGCTATGTTTTTTTATTGGACCAATCACGCTATCTCAACCACTTCTATTTGGTTATCTTGTTTAGTTCGTTGCTAGTTGTTATACCTGCGCAACGCTGTTTTTCCGTTGACGTACTACTAAACCCACAAAGTCGTAGTGACATGGTACCAGCCTGGACGCTAGGGTTGCTCAGAATACAAATGGAGATCATACTCATCTATGCGGGACTGGTGAAAATCAATTATGATTGGTTGCACCTGGAGCCGTTATCAATGTGGTTGGCTAAGCGTAGTGATTTGCCAATCTTGGGTTATTTATTTACTCAGCAATGGGCTGTTGCCGTTGCTGCTTATGGTGTGATTATTCTGCACTTAATCGGTGCTCCCCTGCTACTATATAAAAAAACACGAATTTATGTTTTTTTTATATACGCTGCTTTCCATATACTTAATCATTTTGTTTTTTCAATCGGCATTTTCCCGTGGTTTACATTGTTTGCAACCTTGTTATTCTTTGACCCGGATTGGCCAAAACAATTTGTTGTTCGTATTCGTAATTGGTATGGAAACTTTACAGCGATAACTAGTGAAACAAAAATTCAGGTTTCCAGCCACTATCCCAATCGCTACTGGGTATACACCTTTATAGGTATATGGATCGGTATACAAATATTATTCCCACTACGACACTGGTTATACCCAGGTAATGTCAGCTGGACTGAAGAAGGCCATCGGTTTTCCTGGCAGATGAAATTACGTAGCAAGAAGGGTTCGACAGTGTTTTACGTTATGGATCCATTCACCCATAGAACCACAACCGTGAATCCCAAGACTATTCTAACCCGTCGCCAAACTCGAAAAATGGCGACTCGCCCTGATATGATTTTACAATTCGCACACTATTTACGTGATGACTGGGCAGTGAAACGTGGTATTAAAAATCCTATAGTTACAGTCGACTCTTTCGCATCACTCAATGGACGCAATACAGCGCGACTCATTCATGCATCCAAAAACTTGGCAATCGTAGAACGAAATTTGGCTCATGCTGATTGGATTCTATCGCTTCCAATGAATTAGGGTGATTTCTTTTAAAATACTAATGTCGTAAAACAAATTTAGGCAATAACTCAACATCAGTTTTTCGCGTCGCCTTGACGAGCAAAACCCTGGAAAAGGAGATATAAGGAACGGGAATTAATTATGCTCAGGTACTTACCTTTCGCATTCAAGGAAGGTTTGCGCACGTCGATTGTCATATTGGGTAACGAAAAAACTACTTTTTTAATTTTTTTCAAAAAGTTACAGTTCATTCCGACAACAAACCAGCTAGACGTTTACCGATCCTGTCTGCTACAATTATGAGTTTTTACGGCCTTGCGCCGGGCAGAAAACCCATTTTCCCGCCGCTACACCACTTCATTGCTTGTTGGGTGACCAGGTCAATACCAGGGTTAAGGAATAGCGAACCCTGAAGACTCGAATATTTGGAGATATCAAATGACAATCAAAGTAGCAATCAACGGTTATGGTCGAATAGGACGCAATGTTCTACGCGCAATTTACGAAGCAAACCGCACTGAGGAAGTTCAGATCGTAGCAGTCAATGATCTAGGTGATGCAGAAACAAACGCTCACTTAACCCAGTATGACACTGCCCACGGCAAGTTTCCCGGTGAGATAACTGTCGATGGCGACAACCTGGTTGTTGATGGCGATAAAATCAAAGTATTTGCGGAACGTAATCCGGAGAATTTACCCTGGAAGGATCTGGGTGTCGATGTCGTCCATGAAAGTACTGGGTTTTTCACGACTAAAGAAAAAGCATCAGGCCACCTTAAAGCAGGCGCTAAAAAGGTAATAATTTCTGCGCCTGGTGGCAAAGATGTCGATGCTACTATTGTCTACGGCGTCAATCATAATGTCTTAAAAGCCAGTGATACCGTCATATCCAATGCATCTTGCACCACCAATTGTCTTGCTCCTCTGGTTAAACCGCTAGCCGATTCCATAGGAGTTGACCATGGCTTGATGACCACAATCCATGCGTATACAAACGACCAGGTGCTTACCGACGTTTTTCACTCTGACTTGAGGCGAGCCCGTTCTGCGACTCAATCCATGATTCCGACAAAAACTGGTGCAGCTGCAGCAGTTGGTTTGGTATTGCCAGAATTAGCGGGAAAACTGGATGGTTTTGCTATGCGCGTGCCAACGATTAACGTATCCGTTGTTGATCTCACATTCAAAGCCTCACGCGACACGACTATAGAAGAAGTCAATAACATTCTCAAACAGGCTTCAGAAGGAAGCCTTAAAGGTATACTCGACTTTAATGATAAACCCTTGGTATCGGTTGATTTCAATCATAACCCGGCATCTTCCATCTATGAATCCAGCTTAACGAAAGTGATGGAAGGAAATATGGTCAAAGTTCTCTCCTGGTACGACAACGAGTGGGCATTCTCCAACCGAATGATTGACACCACTCTTGCCTTAATGAATGCAAAATAACCACAATGCCGAAACGAACCATACCAAGACGAACCAAAATTGTGGCCACGCTGGGTCCCGCGACGGATGAACCCGGCGTATTGGAAGACCTGTTTAATGCTGGGATTGACGTTGTTCGGCTTAACTTTTCCCATGGTGATGCCGAAACCCACAAAAAAAGGGCTGATGCCGTACGCGAACTCACTCGCAAAACGTCACGCTATGTTGGAATCCTGGTTGATTTACAGGGTCCGAAAATCCGAGTTGCGAGCTTCAAAAACGGAAAAATCAATCTCAAGGAGGGTGCAGAATTTACTTTAGATACCGAACTTGATGCTTCAGTAGGTGACGAAACTCAAGTAGGATGCAGCTACAAAACTCTGCCAACTGATGTCAAAGCAGGTAATACCCTTATGCTTGATGACGGACGGGTGGTGCTGGATGTCAAGTCTGTGGACGGTACACGCATCAATTGTGAAGTCGTTGTTGGAGGAGAGCTATCCAATAACAAAGGCATAAATTTACAAGGTGGCGGACTATCGGCTCCTGCACTTACCGAAAAAGACTTGGAAGACATTAAGAGTGCGGCTGAAATAGATGCTGACTATTTGGCTGTTTCATTTCCACGGACTGCCGAGGACATCAACACTGCTCGAAAGCTAATGCAGGAAGCAGGCGGAAGCGCTGGCATCGTTGCTAAAATTGAACGTGCCGAAGCACTGGATGTCATTGAAGAAATCATCGAAGCTTCTGATGTGATTATGGTCGCCCGTGGCGATCTGGGTGTGGAAATAGGTGACGCCGCTTTACCGCCTGCGCAAAAAAAGATGATAAAGCTGGCGAGAGCGATGAATACTGTTGTCATTACCGCCACTCAAATGATGGAAAGCATGATTTACAATCCGCTTCCGACAAGGGCTGAAGTCTTCGATGTTGCCAATGCTGTGGTAGATGGTACGGATGCTGTTATGTTGTCTGCCGAAACTGCGGCGGGGAAGTATCCTGTCAAAGCTGTAGCCGCTATGGATCGAGTCTGTGCTATAACAGAACGGGAAGCGAATGTCCGCAACTTTGACCGTCGTAACAATGCGCCACAATTTTCCCGTGTTGATGAGGCTATAGCAGTTTCCGCAATGTATGTTGCCAACCATACAGAAATTCAAGCGATTGCCGCGTTGACCGAATCGGGCTCAACCACCCTGTGGATGTCACGTATCGGCTCCGCCATACCCATAATTGCCATGACATCCCACGAAAAAACTTGCCGGAAAGTAACTCTCTTCCGGGGCGTATACCCAAAGATGTTCCACCTTGAAACTCATGACCATGCTACGATCAACAAGGCTGCAATTGATGAATTGGTAAGATGCAATGTTGTTAAAAAAGGTGATCAAGTCATCATTACCAAAGGCGATCTTTCTGGCGTACAAGGCGGCACTAATGCCATGAAAATCGTTAATGTTGGTGAAGGAATGCTAGCCTGAAAATTCTTGACGGACAACCAACAGATCCCTGCCACTGAAACGGATAATGAAAGGCAGGTCACTCACTCAATTTATTCTTAACGCACAACGGGAAAAGCCAAGTACGACAGGTGAACTCACCCTACTACTTAACGATATTGCCAGTGCCTGCAAATCCATTTCTCACGAAGTTAATCGAGGAGCTCTCAATGATTTTTTGGGAATTGCTGATACTGAAAACGTGCAGGGCGAAGTTCAAAAAAAACTAGATATCATTACCAATGACATTTTTATCGATGCATTGGACTGGACTGGCCATCTTGCAGCGATGGCATCGGAGGAAAATGACGAAATCATTTCGATCCCACGGCAATACCCAAAGGGCGAATATCTCATTTGTTTTGATCCTTTAGACGGCTCATCCAACATTGATGTCAATCTCTCCGTTGGCACTATATTTTCTATTTTACGCAGACCGGAAGGCAAAAAAAACTCAGTCGAGGCCGATTTTCTACAGCCAGGGAGTAGCCAGGTTTGTGCCGGGTTCTGCTTATATGGCCCATCCACCATCCTGATTCTTACCACGGGGAGTGGCGTCAATGGGTTTACCCTTGATCAGGATATTGGTGAATTTCTCCTCACTCACCCCAATATTCGAATCCCCGAAGACACCTCAGAATTCGCAATCAACATGTCGAACCAAAGATTTTGGGAACCCCCCGTTCAGCAGTATATCGATGAATGTATTAGGGGAAAAGATGGACCGCGCAGAAAAAATTTCAACATGCGTTGGATAGCCTCTCTAGTTGCAGAAGTCTATCGGATTCTAACTCGGGGCGGTATTTTTACATACCCTTTCGATAGTAAAGACCCGACAAAAGCAGGAAGACTACGGCTCATGTATGAAGCCAATCCAATAGGATTTATCGTTGAACAGGCTGGGGGGAAGTGTTCAACGGGATATCAACGGATACTGGACATCCAACCGAACGACATTCACCAGCGTGTGCCGGTTATCCTGGGATCGAAAAACGAAGTTGAAAGATTGGTTTCGTATCATTCGTAACTCAAGCCATACCTCACAGGTAAGAATACAGTTCGAATGAGTACATTCTGCAGAGTGCTAGAAGTAGGAATAGAAATCTATTTCAAGACTCTACATCGACGTCCCCGAATACCCGGGAAATTGTTTTAAACTTCCTAATCCATTGAATGCGGTCGAAGACAAACATAAATGCCCAAAAACATCGACGGATTAATCACTATTATTCGAAAGGAGTATCCCTTGGCTGCTATCCGAATCACCGGGCGTACACGCACCCTTACAAGACAAGCCGAACTTATGGCGGAAAGGATTCGAGGGAATAGACAGGAGTTTTTAAGAACTTATCTGAGACGGAGACATATTGTAGAGATGGATCAATGGTTTTTAGGAACTCTTCCGCTACGCTAAAACAAACGGTTGTTGAGTTTGAGCGAATCATCAGAATGGCTCGAAGCCGGGGAGCTGCCGTTTCAAACCACCTTTCCAATACTGCCCGTGATATCAGCTGGCCTATCGGATCTCCTCGGGATTTAGATAAAATCGAGGCTAGAATAGTCGGGCTCGGAGCGGCTGTCATTCGGGAGCCCAATGCAGCAGGTGGGCGACATTGGCATATTGATTGGTAATCTGAACTGCCGTCATGTCAATATTCCGCTACCTTCCCCAATGCTTCATTCTCGCATTGTTTCTCGCCGTTTCCGGCTGTTCTAAATCCGTTACCTATCCCCAGGTGGCCTGGTGGTATGACATTGAATTTGAGGCAGACCAAACCAACATCAGAGGATTAGATCTAAACATCTTTGGGAAAGATTGGAGTCGAGCCAAACTTCTCAGTGCCGATGACCTTAAGGGGAAAATAACACAACGCAGCTTGCAAACCTTTCTCGAATCGGATTTTAGATTTGAAAACAAAATGGATCTCAATAGCGATTCCCATATGGAGGATATTGTTGTTGGTGTTTACGAAAAGGAGAATAGTGCTAAAGGTAAATTTCTGGCCATATTTAAAGATGCAGTCCCGATTGCAGTGATGGAAGCTGAAGGGGCTGCTGGATTTAGTGCGCTATTGATACATCAGAATCGATTGCGTTGGTACCATTGTCTAGAATGCGGTGATTTTGAAACCATCGTATGGACCGGGACAAATTATTTTTTGGAATGAGGAGATATCTCCATTCGAATCCACTGACACCGTGCCTCTTACGTTCAAGAACAGAGACCCAACACAACTTTGAAATGAAATGTTGGGCCTCTTTCCTCTAATCTTAAATGCCAACCTTTCAACGAGTTTTTTGTTTCTCTTCTCCAAGACTGCTCTTCTTTTGGAAAAAAGTCGAAGGTAAGATTGATGACTCAAATAGTCCGGAGCCATCGGCAAGAGCCTCGAAGAGTACTAATTTTGCGACTGCCTCGGCTTTAAAATCAGCAATTGTCGCTTAAGTTAATGATATGTTTTTTTGCCCTCATTCAGGTTGCAACCAATTATCGTGACGGATTGTCATGAAACTTTCACAAACTTTACCTAGGATTAATTGTCAATCGTTGTAGTACCTTTTAATAACCTTAACAAAAATTCATGTTAAACGACTACATACCTCTAAATATTCTGATTAAACCCAATTTGACATTACCTCCAATCTCGTCTGGAGAATTAGCGGCCTATTCACTGCTCATTTTTTTCGCTCTGATGTTTAGCCTCGAAGTTAATTTCCCTCGCAAAAAATGGCCTGCGAAAAAGTGGCTGCAATCATTGCGGACAAATATCAGCTTGTTGTTGTTTAATAACACGTTGCTTTCGCTCGTATCGGCTTCTACGCTATTGATCATTGCGGATCGATATTCGAATAACGGCCTATTAAGTCAGTTTTCGAATCCCACAGGTAGATTGATTCTGTCATTCCTCTTACTCGACCTCATAATTTACGGGTGGCATAGAGCCTGTCACAGTTTCGATAATTTGTGGATGTTTCACAAAGTACATCACAGTGATCCCTATCTGAATATCTCTACCGCATTTCGAATACATATCCTGGAATTGATGCTTGTCACTATCCTGAAAGCGATTTCAATCGCCGTGTTGGGTATAGACCAGACGTCGGTTCTGACCACTGAAACAATTACACTCCTGGTCATTATGTTTTACCATACCAATATTTCATTTATTGGAGAAAAATTGCTAGGCCAGCTAATTATTGTCCCGTTCTTACATCGTGCGCACCATTCAACTGAACGTAACGAGCACGACCGGAACTTTGGTGCGGTACTCTCAATCTGGGATCGTATTTTCGGCACTTTGCTGGAAAAAGAACCTGTAGAAATAGGCATCAAAAACAACGGGCCACTCGGTTTTCTGGATCAACTGAAATTTGGGTTTACCAACGGGGTTGCTCCAGCGACTGAGACACCGCATTTCCCTAACCAAAGCGCTATCCATGCAATGATCGCTGAAGCCGCATATTATAAAGCGCTAAGCCGTGGCTTTTCTTCTGGATTTGAGCTTGAAGACTGGTTGGAAGGAGAACGAGAAATTGCCAGTCAATTACACAGAATTGAACCTAAACCTAGTGTAAATCTAGCTAGAAACAAAAAGCTTCTGATCCCTTGTCTGACCACTGGCGTGCATTTTTAGACTGCAAATCACTCAATGGATTCAGACAATTTGGACTGAACGGAGTAATCTCAATCTCAATCTGGTGCATCCAGTAATGTCGATAGATGGCCAAATCCCGCCTTATTCGCTATTTCCGCTGCGGAATCTCCATTTTTTTCAGTCATTGTCACGTCCGCATGGTTTTTAAGCAAAATCCTGATAAAATCTTCATTCCCGTTTTCTGCAGCATTCATGAGGGCAGTCCGCCCATTCTGGCTAACAGCATCAACGTTTACCCCTAGCAAAAGCAATCTTTCAACGAGTTGATTATTTCCCTTCTTCTGAGCCGCCACAACCATTAATGTCGTTCGATTTTTTTCGTCCGTAGAGTGGGGATTAGCCCCTGCATTAAGCAATGTTTCGATAATTGGAATATTCCCAGCGTGAATCGCCGAAGACATTGCTGTAACACCTAGCTTGTTGGTAATGGAAAAATCAGCCCCGTGCTCTAAAAGAACCTGTACCGCATCAAGATGGCCATTTACGACCGCCCAGATCAACGCCGTATCTCCATATTCGCTCTGATAATTTACATTATGACCAAATTCCAATAATTTATCGATCGCTTGCGTATACCCTTTTTTACTGGCATCAATAAGAATCGAATGCTGAGATCTATCATTCTCTTTCTTTTTTTCTAACACATTCATTCGCATGAACTCGGCTTCCGTAGCAAAAGCGGGATCCTTCTCCTTTTTGAATGGAAGCACGCCTTCGACACTTTTCTTATCTCTTTTCGAAATTATCTTTTCAGCGAGATTTTTATCACGACCCTTGGCGCCCTCCAGTAATTCAGCGTTCTCCGTCACTGGAAGATCAACAGAAGGTTGAATAGATTCAGTTTGAGTTGGGCTGAAACTTTGCTTTTCCTCTGTTGATTTTGATTCGATATTCTCGCCACCTGTCGGAGAGTTAACCAACCTCTCGGATTTATTTTCCTTAGTTTTAATGTATTGGTTACCTAGATACCCCGCAGCAGCGAATAGAACTAATGCGACCAACAACCACAATAAACCATTTAAAAACCCCGACTTTTCAACCGGACTGACATCGATTACTTCGCTCTTACGGGAAAATTGCTCTACAGAATCTTCGTCAACTGATTCCAAGCCAGGAGACACAAACTTTTGCTCATCTCCCGTTTCGACCTGTTCCTCGAATGATGGAATATCTTCGCGGCTTTCCGTTCTATCAAGTTTGGCATCGCCGGCGTCAGCAATCACCCCTTCGGGTTCCTCTAACTCCTCAATACCTAGCTGCCCGGCATTTTGACTTTTAAGCACAGAGGAGGAGGAGGATGAAGAAAAACGTTTCGAATCATAGACCGAGGCCAAGACATCCTCTAACTTTTTGGTGCCTAAATCCAATGCCGCTTTTGTTTCGCCAGTAGTTCGCCGTACCTCAGAAGTATCTTTTTCTTCAGCATTCGTGCTTTCTCCATTCGAGGAAAGTATTTCGATATCATCCCCTATTGCGGACTTTTCACTGGAATAATGCTGCGCAATATAAGCTGCAATCGTACTTGAATGATCACCCGTGTTTTTACTATCAAGCCCGGATTCTCTTGCGAGTTCAGGCTCATAGCGATTTTCCTCCTTAATTTCCTGGGAAGAAAACTCTTCCAGCGGTATTTCGATACCATCCTGCTTATCCGCCAAGGGTGGAAGCTCAGGGGAAGCGCTTTCCTCATTCAACAAATCGGTAATCTCATCAACACAAGTATCTGGAAAAATTGATGTTTCTATCGCTTCTTCACAAAGCCTGTTTATAGATCCGGGTATCCCCTTGCTGGCGTGAATCAATTTGGAGACAGCAGCATCACTCAATCGTACCTTTTCCCCGAATCCCATATACTGCAGACGACGATAGAGATACTTCTCCATTTCCGGGTCGGATAGCGGATGGATCTCACAATAGTCGTTAACCAGATTTTTCTGAAACTCGCTATCACTGAAATCACTACACATTTTTAATAATTCAGGCCGACCGGTAAGAATCACACTGGGCGCATTTTTATTGTTATTGTAGATCTCTATAAGTGCTAATAATTGGCTAAAAACCTTCTTACTATATTGTTCAACGTTGTCAATATAAAAAGCGGTAGGTTGAACACTGCTTTCGTTAGTTAAAAAAAAGTTTTCTAAAGCAGTCCGCTCTTGTCCTGGAGTAACATTCAGCCCGAGCATCTCACTAATATCTGTAGTAAAGTCGTTAAAATCGAGATAAACCTTATCGATATATATCGATTGGATCGAAGAACCCATAATATCGACAACCCGGTGCAACATCAGCGTTTTTCCAATACCTGACGGCCCAAGAAGAAGAGTACAACCGCCATCAAAAATGACGCAATCAACTAACTTCTTGAATATTTTTTGAAATTCTGCATTGACGTAAATAAAATTTCGTCGACTATTTTTTTCTACACTAGATGTAGATGCTTGTAAACTCATAAAAGTCTGCTTTGTTTATCGTATGTAACCTATATCTGGATATCTGGAATCCAGGGCTGATGCAAAGTACACAACATTGGTTTCACAGCGGAATCAATAAATCTTAACCTCATACAACGGCTAAACGATAAATTTTATAACCACTGCAATAACAGGAGCTTATTATTTTCCAATATGGCTTTACGAACCCAGGTTATAACCCTGAATCTTACTCCCTATCCGATAAGACGCAAGATATAGAACACTATTATTCGTAAAAAATGTACACTGCTATCGGCTTGGAGACTCATTGATACCGACATTTTGGACTATAGACATAACGCGTCAATACAACATTGCAGAGGTTCCCGCTAATGTCTTCAATCTAATGCTTTACATGCAAAGCCCATCTTAATTGAATTGTGTGTATGGCAGCCAAACCAAGTGGTGTCATTATAGAACGTGAGCAGCTAATGTTCTAGTTCTTTCATTGTGTTACGATCTATGACGTAAGGCGACTCCTGAAACCCTATTGCTAGGGAGTACATACTCAATAGGCAAGAAAACCTGAAAATAAAGTATTGTGAAAACATTAATTCTCGGTGGAGTACGATCCGGCAAGAGTAAAATTGCCGAACAGATGGCCAATAAAAGTGGTTTACCGGTCACCTATATCGCAACCGCGACCGCCAATGACGAGGAAATGCACCAACGTATTGAAGCTCACCGAAAACGGCGACCAACCGACTGGACAATTATAGAAGAAACACTTACGCTCGCCTCGACACTTCGTGAAAATACCACGACGGAGCGCTGTATAATTGTCGAATGCCTGACCCTTTGGCTAACAAACCTGCTGGTCTCCCCAGATACAACATTATTAGAGCAGGAACGTAACGCGTTCATCAAAACTCTACCAGAGCTGAAAGGCGATATCATATTCGTTAGCAACGAGACTAACATGGGCATAATGCCGTTGGGAGAAATTACCCGTCGGTATTGCGACGAAGCAGGCCGTTTGCATCAGGAGATGGCATCGATATGCGACCGGGTTATCCTCACTGTAGCCGGGCTTCCCCTCGTATTAAAAGGAGACTTATCCTGAATATACTCGATCACTGGCGGCAAATGCCGATCGCGAAAATCGACAAAAATGCCATGAAGGTTGCTGTAGCCCGCCAGAGTCAACTGACCAAACCACCGGGTTCTCTCGGAGAACTCGAAAATCTAGCCATCCTCCTCACCGGATGGCAACATTCATCCACGCCAACTATCGACCGAATACAGATCACAATTTTTGCAGGTGATCATGGTGTTGCCACCGAAGGTGTATCTGCTTTTCCTCAGGAAGTTACCCGCGAGATGGTACGCAACTTCGCCCGCGGAACCGCAGCGATCAACGTCCTTGCCCATGACTTGGGCGCCGAACTGGAAGTGATTAACCTGGGCACAGTGGGTGACTCTGTTTCGTTGGATGGAGTAACCGATATCTCTCTTGGTCCCGGAACCGCCAACTTCACCATTGAACCGGCGATGACAGAAAAACAGCTTATCGAAGCCCTAAATGTTGGCAGAGAAAGCGTTGCACGCGCCCAGAAAACGGGCAGCCAGCTGTATATTGGCGGCGAAATGGGTATCGGCAATACAACTGCGGCCACCGCTCTGGCTTGCGCGATACTTCACCTGCCACCGGAAAAACTTGCCGGACCGGGTACCGGTCTGGATACTCGCGGAATCAAGCGCAAGTGTGAAATCATCCAGAGAGCATTGGACTTACACAACAACGCCCTTAATGATCCGATTGCAACATTGCGCTGCCTCGGTGGATTTGAAATTGCCGCTTTAGTGGGCGCTTATCTGGCCTGTGCCACGCTGGGAGTCCCTGTCCTGATTGATGGCTATATTACCACCACCGCGGCTCTTATTGCTGACCGTATTTGCCCACTAACCCGCAACTGGTTTCTCTATGCCCATACGTCCGCCGAGCCGGGTCATATCCATGTGTTAGAATCTCTTGATGCGAAACCACTACTTGCCCTGTCAATGCGCCTCGGGGAAGGCAGTGGTGCGGCAATCGCTGTCCCAATCTTGCGCGCCGCCTGTGCCCTTCACAACGGTATGGCAACATTTGCAGATACTGGGGTATCGGAAGCTCTGAATGATTGTTGATCTCCTGCGCCACGGGGAAACGGAACAGAACGGTTTTTGCGGTAGTACTGACAGTACTTTGACAGCTCGCGGCTGGACGCAAATGCGTTCCGCACTGGAAGACGCCAGGCCCTGGCAAGCTATAGTTAGCTCTCCACTGCTCCGTTGCGCTGATTTCGCTCGGGAATATGCTGATCGACATAAGATTCCCCTCCGAATTGATAAACGCTTACGCGAGATTCATTTCGGTCAGTGGGAAGGACAAAGCCCGGCTGAACTGATGAAAAAACAGCCCCAGGATTTGGCTTTATTCTGGACCAATCCCTACGATAATCCACCTCCTGGAGGAGAAACCTTAGTGACCTTTGAAAAACGAGTACTCGAAGCGTGGCAGACAATCAGACACATGAATTTAGATCAGCGTATTCTGATTGTCACCCATGGTGGCGTCATTCGAATGCTACTCTGTCATAGCCAAAAACTGCCCCGCACTCATCTGCTTCAACTCGAAGTTCTCCATGCATCTCTGCATAGCATTCCTACTCTCGCAATCCCCATAACGTCGAGAATCCAATGATCGTCCCGCGACCTTTTCTGATCGCGCTACAATTCCTCACGGTGATACCCGTTCATCTAACCAATCAACCAACAGAACGAGAAATAGGCCGATCCATCCTTTATTACCCACTCATCGGACTGTTGATCGGTTTCCTTATAACAGGAGTCAATAGCGCCTTAACCCAAATACCTGATTTATTGCGTGCTGCACTCATCCTATTGTTATGGATTACGATCACTGGTTTCTTACATCTTGATGGTCTGGCTGATAGTGCAGACGCCTGGGTCGGAGGTCGGGGCAATCGTGACCGGACGCTTGCCATCATGAAAGACCCCCAATGTGGGCCTGCGGGTGTAGTCATGCTTATTGCAATACTGTTGATCAAATTTTCCGCACTTGCCGAGTTTGAATCAACAGACCACAAAATTGGATTAATTTTCATTCCAGTCATGGGTCGTACGGTATTACTTCCACTTTTCCTGACTACCCCCTATGTCAGGCAAAAAGGTCTTGGCACCCACCTGGTGACCTACGTCCCTCATCAAGCGGCGCTAATTGTGATTCTTTTCGTTGTCTTGTCCCATATATTGATATTAAAAACAATCGCCATAACACTGATAATTGCTGTTGTTTTTATTTTCGTCATTCTGCGGCAAATCATGATCAACCGCATTGGCGGTACCACCGGCGATACTGCCGGAGCGTTGGTTGAGTTAACTGAAGCAACAATACTTGCCTTATTATTGTGACAAAATACCTTTCTCGCTCAATCTAGTTTTATCCTAAATAGATGAATTAGTGCAAATGGGAAGGCCTAACCCCACCAACCCGAGAGTTATATTCGAGTCTAACCTCTTTTTTATACCTTTCGCGTTTAAGAATGCTCTTTTTGAGTGGGTAGATTTTCGCGAAAAGCGTCGTTGTAGAACCGCAGGAAGAGTCATCTCTTTCAAGGTTCTACAACGGCGCTCTTCACGAAAAGATGAGTACTGAAAATGGGTGTTTTTGGGCGCGAAAGGTATAGAAATATCGTTTACTATTTCCAAGCTGATTTATTTTTTGCTCGCTATATTGTTCACTTCATCGACAGTTAACCCCGTCAAATCTGCAACCTGTTCCACATTGAACCGTTTCATCAGATTCCTAACAATTCCCTCACCTTTCTCCATTCCTTTCTCCATTCCCAATTCGTAGGAAGGTAGCTTTTCAACTTCAACTTGAGTAATCATTTTTTCAGCCTCTTTGATTTCTTGTCTTAATTCCCGATTCTCCGATAGAACCTCAAACATTCCCATATACTCCCGAAATCTTCGAATATCATCTTTAAGCAATTCATGTAACCGCTTTGTAATGAAGTTTACTACATCCTGTGCCGGATTGCCTTTGAAGTCACACAAAATGGCAAGAATTAGAGCGTCAGGGTTATCTTGTTCCAAAAATGCCTTACAATCAATATCGTGCATATCGATGATCGTATAGTGATACTGGTGATATGCCTCGTTTAGCCCATCAGTCATTGTCAATTTAGGTTTCCCAATGTAGATCAGATACTGTCGTAATGTCTCTTCTGGGTAGCTCAACCGTATATCCGAATAATACCGTAGCATACGAAAAGACATCACCGGATCATTGTCATTCTGTATTTCGATATGAAGGATAAATGGCATTTTTTCTTGCCTGTCAAAAACACGGGCGACCAAATCCGCCCGACGGTCTTCGATACGCTGCTGTTCCGTAGTAAGTAACTCCAGGCTGTCGGCTTCAATATCCAGCTTGAGCAAATACGTCGCCAAATCCACAGCAATATTTTTGATGGCTTGTTTACTTATGATGTCTTTGTTACCCATGACTTTAAGCGTACCATGAATGGGTAGCATATTGGATTTTTCCAGGGATTAGGTGATATTTGTAGTATAAGATCACCGTGTGAAATGGAGGGTTTGACATCTAGCCCTTAAAAAACTAAAACTCAACCACTATGGACTGAAAGACCATAGGTTGCTCTAAACAATAACTGAAAGTCGTTTAGCTTAAAGTGGCTACTGTATTACAAAATATTAGATATATATCTCCATGAAGAACATGAAGTTCTTTACTTCTTCGTGTTCTTCATGCACTTCATGGTAAATTCAAAAACTGGAATCTGTTGAAATACGAAAAACCCGAATAACAGTGTGTAGCAGCTAAAGCCTTACACTGAAAGTGCATAGTTTTGAACTAGCGATCTGTGACAATAAATTCGAGTCTGACCACTTTTTATACTGGCCGAAAATCCTTCGCTTGGCCGTCCAGGTAGAATTCCCGGAACTCGTTATAAATAATACTCCCTATCTCGTAGCTTACCGCGTGCGTGGCAAAAACGTGGAGATTCTTCGTATCTTTCATACTTCTCGTAAGCAGCCTACACTTTGGTAACTATTTTCCGACTATTTCCAATCAGACTGGTATTTATCGTTTGATGTTGAGCTGTTGTTTTACCGATAGAACAACTCTGTCACTAATACGATATCCACTTTTTATCAAAATTTTCACCAGAGCATCGGCATTATTCAAGTATTGTTTCTGCTCAGCGTTAAAAATCAACATTACAGTACCAACGATTGCCATATCAAAAGCATTTGCTTTGTTTCGCGCCAAAGCATCATCCAGAATGAGTAATACAGGCTCATTAACCTGCAAGGCGAATTCAATAGAAGTTTTCTCACCCAAACCTAAACTACGGGAGTGAATATTGACTAACTCTGGGTTGACAACAGTTTTAATCCAACCTTGTTCTATACATTTTTTTATCCGTTGCGCATCAAGACCGTTATTCACAAAACATTCAGCCCGTACCGCTTCAGTAATAGTTATTTCAGTAAAAAAGTATTGCAAAATCGACAGCTGATCAATTTTTCCCAAGGCAATCAGTGGCCCGGCATCGGCCACTACGAGAGCCATTCATCTAAAACCTGACTTTCTTGTTGCGTTTTTTTATCTGCTCTAACCACATCGATATCCAATTGAGATAAATGTTCGATAAACTTGGATATACTCAGACCACTAACACGCGCTGCTGCGCCTAATGACAATACTCTATCTTTAAACAAACTACTGGCTAAAGCAGGCATCAACATCTTCTCAGTATCATCGACAGACGTTCTAAGATGCATTATCAATGCATTGGGTTCACTCCCTTTTAACACTAAAACTGGCTGTTTTTCCGCTTCCCTTAATGCTTCCGATGGATTTTTTTTCAGATTTCTAACATTGGTTGCATACATTTTTTGTACACTTCTACTTAAAAACTTTAAGTGTAGTCCACACCAAGTAGGAACGCAAGACCATTACAAGATCCAGAACCAACAATAGGGGAATCCTTTTATCTATTTTCTATGGAGTTAGGGTAAGCGCTTAATCTTCGACGTAATTCCCATCAGCCATTCAAGCTGCCACACTTTATCCCACGATCACTCACACGGGATTTCAGATGGCATCATCAGGTAAGCAACGGCAAACATTCTGGCGGGAA
>JAZGGE010000001.1:0-3024 GCA_036480195.1 Methylococcales bacterium | reverse complement strand
CTCATTTATCGATGTTTTTAGATTGTTTTGACGCCTCTATTTTATCATTTTTGAGCACGTTTTTCTTTTTTTTAGCTGCTCACGCTATTAATTCCCCTCGCTTTGATGGCTTTTGCAAGAGGCTCATGTGTTAAAAACTTAACGCGCTATCGCACGCCTCACGATAAATTTTAGGTCTCCACTTCACAATAATAGATTCGCCATGCGGCGAACCATTATTCTTCAGATGCCCGGTGAGTGTCGCCTCGACTCCGCACAAAGCCACAACGTAAAGACTGCAACAAATTACTCTACGGCTTCTTGCAGTAAATTTTTGCCCCGTTCACTAATGCGAACATTGGCAAGTTTCCCTGTACCTTCTTACAGTGGATGTATTACAAGTTTTCGGAAACTTACAATAACATCAAGGAATGTACTCGTTGTTTTGTACGTTCCGGAAAGCAATAATAACAAACCTTTCCTAAGAAATTTCTAAGAAAGAAAAAAAAGTCTTAGGAATTTCTTAGAAAGAATTTGATATACTTTATCTAGCGATAATATTTTTATCGTTCTTAATATTCTCTAGATTAAAGAGTTTCTCGTAGGGAGAATATTTTGGATAGTATCCTAAGTAAAAATACTATTTTGGAGTGTGCGGAACTAATAACCTATATCAAGTGATAACGCTATTACAGTTATTTAGAAGCACAATTAAGGGTTTTCTCTTTCTCCTGTACAGTTCTATGATATGAGGAGATCGGAAAATATATATGTTTCAAAAATCAATATTACCTGGATCCGTGAGTCCATGCCGGATGTAGAGTACAAGATATTGGTTTCACAGTAGAATCAAAAAATCTTAGCTTCACCCATCGGTTAAGCGGGTATTTTTTGAACCGCTGTGGAAACAAGAGATTGTGCTCTGCGCCGTCATGGACTCACGGATCCAGGTATTAGTTTGGAGAATACTATGTCTGTAAATGTAATGACGATGAGTGAAATTGAAAGTGTTAGTGGTGGCTTCGATTTTGTTTCTACTGTAAGCGATTACGATCTCGCCCTTTCTAACCCTTTTGATACCGGCAGCGTTGGTGGCATATTAGGTGCCATTGGAGGTGCGATTGTGGGTCCATACACCGTAGGAGGAGCAATAGCAGGTGCACAGCATTACGGTATGGTAGGATTAATTGGAGGAGCTGCTTTTGGTGCCGGATATGGGGTAGGTCTTGCACTCAATGATGCCTTTGATTGGTAAATATACACCTGGATCCGTGAGTCCAGGGCGGATGTAGAGTGCAAGATATTGGTTTCACAGGGGAATCAAAAAATCTTAGCTTCACCCATCGGTTAAGCGGGTATTTTTTGAACCGCTGTGGAAACAAGAGCTTGTGCTCTGCACTGTCATGGACTCACGGATCCAGGTCAAAGTTAATCAACTTCAGATTCAGGCAAGAATCCACCCGCTTGCATTGACCACATGCGTGCATAATGCCCTTCCAGAGCGAGGAGCTGGGTATGGTTTCCATCTTCCACAATCCGGCCATTATGAAATACCAGAATTCGATCGAGATGGGATAGCGTTGAGAGACGATGAGCGATGACCATCACCGTTTTATCCCGCATTAAAAAGGCCAGACTCTCTTGAATATGCCGCTCGGTCACTGAATCCAGCGCGCTTGTCGCCTCATCAAGCAATAGAATCGTGGTATTTTTTAAAATCGCCCGTGCCAATGCTATACGTTGTCGCTGACCACCCGATAATTTCACACCCCGTTCACCGACGAGTGATTGATATCCACCTTCGGTATCAATAATAAACTCATGGCCATGGGCTTTCTTCGCCGCTGCGATCACTTCGTCGTCGCTCGCATCCAATCGACCATAGCGGATATTTTCCATTAGGGTACGGTGAAACAACATCGGATCCTGGGGAATCATCGCAATATTTTCCCGTAAACTTTCCTGAGATACGCTTTGGATGTCCTGATTATCGATAAGAATACTGCCTGCTTGAGGCTCAAACAGCCGCAACATCAAATTAAGCAGGGTACTTTTACCACTCCCTGAAAAACCAACAAGCCCCACCTTCTCGCCAGACTGAATAGAGACATTAAGATTCCGGAATACCGGTTTACCCGTGGTATAGCTAAAATCAATGGTATTGAACCGGATAGCGCCTGCGGAAATCTGCAAGGTGCTTGCATCATCTTCATCGGTCACGTCATGAGGCGCAACAATAATACTGACACCATCACTGATATTACCCACATATTCAAAAAATTCGAGAAAGCGCCTGCTTAATCCCCGCGCTTGTTCGATGAGCATTAACGATAAACTCGCGGACATGGCAAATTCCCCAACGGTCATTCCCTGTTCGCTCCAGATCTTCAGCGCATAACCGATGATTCCGACCATTAGGAGCATGGCCGCAAGGAATTGAAACCATCGAATGCGTTCCATAAACCAAAAAGTCTGACGCGCACTTTTGACCTCTAAATTTAAAAATCCCTCAAGGTAAGCCCGTTCGTAATCACGACGCGCAAATAATTTCGCATTCATGATATTCGTCACCGAATCAACGATCTTACCGCTAACCAAACTACGCGACGCTGCGTATTCACGAGCATAATGACGGCAGCGTTTTGCAAGCAGAAAAGAGATGATCACATAGATTGTTATCCATAGACCCAACGCTAACGCAAGCTGTGAATTGACGCCAAAGAGTAGAATCAACGATACACCGAAAGCAATCGCCAGCGGCCAAAAATCAAACAATACCGTCCAGACGGTATGGGCGACACTCATAGATACTTCACCGATTCGATTGGCGAGGGAACCCGCAAAATTGCTGAGAAAATAATGTTGCGAATGCAATTGAAGATAGGCAAATAATTCACGACGTATGCGACGGCGAAGTGATGGCCCCAACATCACCAAGATTGCACCACTTGCCCGCGAAAATAAAACAATACCAAGATTCAAAAGCACGAACAACCAAAGCGGTTGTTCAGCTTGGATCCATACCGATATGTTCTGCGATTGAGC